>CAMWUM010000045.1 GCA_947177435.1 uncultured Muribaculaceae bacterium | reverse complement strand
GGGCCGCGTCCTGGGTCAGGGTGCTCCCCGCCCGCACGCCGGTGGAGGCCAGCTTGGCATCCCCGTCCTCCACCACCACTTCGTTGACCCCCAGGTGGTAGTTCCCGTCGGGCAGACCCGCGGCCATGATGGAGTCGGTGACGGCCACCACCCGGTCCAGCCCCTTGGTCTTGATGAGCAGCCGCACCGCGCCGGGGTGGAGGTGCCGCCCACTACGCCGTTGCCGGAGTAAAGGTAGCCGCCTGTGCCGGTCTCAGGGGTATTGCCCTTGTAGTTGATGAGCGGGGCGTAGATTACCACGTAGTCGCCCTCTTTGACGGCTGCAGCGTCGGTAAATTTCTGGCCGTCAAAACTCTTGACGCGGTATGCGATGAACTTCTGGCCGTCGCCGTTGAGGTTGTCGTAGAGGTCCCAGGTGGCGTTGCCGTAGGCGGGGTCGATCGAGCCCGACACTACATAGCCGGCCACGAAGTAGAACTGGTCGGATGTTTCGCCGTTCTTGGCGCACTGGCGCACGGCGGCGGTGATGTTGAAAGGCGCTTCGGCGGTGCCGTCGCCCATGATGTCGCCCATGATGACGGGCGGATAGGCAAACTCGTTGTCGCACGAGTGGGATGCGAACGCCGCAATCGCCAATGCCAATATATATAGTACCTTTTTCATTTTGATTGCTGGTTAAGGGTTAGAATCTAACGCCGACGTTGACAAACAGGCGGATGCCCTGCGCGTAGGTGTAGCGGTTGGGGTAGGCGTCGGGATTGTAGTTCTTGGTGTCGAGGCGGCCTTGCTGGTAAGCGTAGGTCACGACGTTGCGGTTGTTGAGGATGTTGTTGGCGTTGACGTTGACGTTGAGCGACCAGCCGCGGAAGTAGAACGCCTTGCCGATCGAGGCGTTGAGCGAGTACTGTCCGTGCAGCTTGTCCTGGGCGGCCAGTTCCTTTACCTTGTCAAAGAGCTCCTCCTCGCTGAGGGTGGGGTAGTTCTCCACCAGGCCGGGGAGAGCCTCATGGTAGGCAGGCGAGAGGTTGACGTAAGCGTCGCCCTGGTAGGTGCAGTTCACTCCGAAGAACCAGTTCTTGGGGGCTGCCCAGTCCAGGCCGAGGTTGGCCACGGTCTGCGGGGTGGAGCCGGCATAGAAGTTCTTCAGGTACACGGTCTGGGTGGTGTCGGGGTAGAGGCCGTTCTCAAACGAGCGGGTGCCCTGCGGGTTGTTCTTGTACTGGTACTTGGCGTAGGTGCCGGCGAAGGTGGCGGTCAGCGACGGGGTGATCTTGTACGACATGCCCAGCTCGATGCCCTTATAGACGCGCTTGACGTCGGAGAGCACGAAGTTGGTGTAAGTGTTGTAGCGCTCGTCATAGAATCCCCAGCGCTCCGTTGCGCCCTCGATCTGGGTGTAGTAAGCCGAGATGCGGCCGCGGAAGCGGCGGTAGTTCCAGATGTAGCTCAGGTCGCCGGTGAGGATGCGCTCGCTCTGCGGGTCGTCGACGGCGGTGTCCTTGATGCGGGGCGAGATGTAGATGTTGTCTACCAGCGGGGCGCGGGTGCCGTACTCGGCGTTGGCCTGGAAGTAGTTGCGGCCGTTGAGCTTGTAGGTGGCGCCGGCCTTGAAAGCGGCGTCGTCAAAGATGTGGCGCTTGCCGCGGCCCAGCGAGTTCTGGGGAGCGCGTCCGTTGCGCATGAAGCCCTCGCGCTGGTACTGCGTGTATCCGATCTTCAGTCCGTAGTTGACGTCCCACTTGTTGGTGTTGATCATGTTTTGTAGCCAGGCGTTGGCGCGGTATGCATACATATTATAGTTGTAGCCGAACTTTTTGCCCTCGCCCACGTGGCGGTTGGGATGGTCGAGATCGTTCTGCAGGTTGTCGGGGCGCAGGGTGATGTCGCGGTCAGAGAACGGGTCGACGTCGAGCCAGAACTCGCCGCCCATCAGGTCGCGCACGGTCTTGTAGTATGAGCCGTTGGTGTAGTTGAACGATACGCCGCCCTGCAGGGTCATGATGCTGTTGAGGCGCTGGTTGAGGTATGCGCTGAACATGGCGTTGAACTGGTTGCTGTGCCTCGACTCCTGGATGTACGACGAGCCCTTTTTCTGACCCTCGGGGAGCGACTGGTTCTGCACGTTGTTGAGCTCGTTGATGTAGTAGAGTTCGTCCCACTTGATCTGGCGGGTGTTGACGTCGTGCTCCCAATTGTAGGTGTAGAGGTCAAAGAGTTCCTGGTTGTCCTTGTAGTACGACGGCAGGTATCGGTAGTAGGTGGGGTTGGGGTCGTTGGCCTTGTAGTACTGGAGCGCTGCCTGGCTGTAGTTGACCCAGCGGGTGGCAGCGGCCACGTTGAGGGTGGTGTTGTCCTTCTTGTATAGCCAGTTGAGCATCATCGTGGGGTCGAAGGTGTCGGTGATCCTGGCGGCGCGCTTCTTGCCCTGGTAGTAGCCCCAGTTGGGGTTGTAGAGGTTGGTGCCGGCCAGGTCGTAAGCCTCTTGGTAGGTGGCCGATGCGGTGGCGCGCTCGGTGGGGCCGCCGAAGGCGGTGAACGTGAGCGAGTTGTGGTTGTTGATGCGCTTCTCCAGTGACATGAACAGGCCGAACGAGTTGTAGAACGTGCCCTCGATCACGCCTTCGTTTGACCAGCGGGTGATGGCCGAGAGCGTCAGGGCCCAGCCCTTTTCGGTCATGCCGGTCGAGTAGGTGAGCATGGCGCGCAGCATGTAGTTGCTGTTGGTGTAGGCCACGCTGCCGTTGAAGCCCGGGGCGTAAGTGTCGGTGACGGTGTTGTAGTTGACGCTGCCGCCGATGTCGCCAAATCCGTAGTTGGCGGCGTCAAGGCCCACGGTGGTGGTCTTGTTGCGGAAGGCGCGGCTGGTCATGCCCAGCAGGCTCGAGAAGTTGAAGCGGCCGCGGAGCACGTCGTTCATCTCGATGCCGTTGAGGTAGACGCTCTGGTACTGGCTGTCGTAGCCGCGATATCTGAAGTACATCGGGCCGAAGTTGTAGCTGGCCGTATTGTAGTAGATGTTGTCGTTGGCGCCGGTGAGGGCCGCGATGTTCTGCGATGCGCCCTCCTCGTCCTCCATCACCGACTCGTCAAAGATTAGGTCAGTGAACTCAGACACGTACTGCGTGGCGGCAGGCTGCTGGGGAGTAAGCTTCACCAGCCCCAGTTCGTAGACGCCCGATGCGGGGATTTCCACTTGCACGCTCACAGGCTGGTAGCCGTCGCAGGCCACGATCACGTAGTCCTGGCCTTGGGCAGCGCCCGGAATCACGAACTCGCCGGCGGCCGTCGACTGCGACCCCAGCTCCTGTGCGCGCAATGTCACTACGGCTCCCTTCAGAGGCGCGCCCGTCGAGGCGTCCACCACCGAGCCTTGCAGCCGGATGCTCTGAGCAAGCGTCGGCAACGCTGCGGAGAGCAACAACAACAGAAAAAGTTTGAATTTCATATCTTGGTATTAATTGATTGTATTTCAAACTATTACACAAAAGGGCACAAAACACCCCTTTTGCGGCAAGCAAAATTAACGCTTTTTTGGATAATTTCCAATATTTACGCACAGAAAAAATCCCCTCAAAAACTGAATTGAGAGGGGAGGGGGAGGACGGCGCCGTAGGAGGTATGGAGGGGAGTGGAACCGCCGTAGATTACTGCCAGGTTTTCGGGCGGGGTGCCTGACAGTTGGCTCCACTTTTGCAAGCCTTTGAAATAGTCGGGATGGAAGGTGCTCCCCGATTTTATTTCGTAGGCACTCTGTGTCAGTCCGTTGGTGCGGATGAGGTCGACCTCCAAGCCTGCGCTGTCACGCCAAAACGTTAGGTCAGGCTTAATACCGGCATTCAGCGCTTGCTTTATGAATTGATTGACAACCATATTCTCAAAGAGGCCTCCTCGCAGGAAGTGCGAGTCGAGCTGCTCGGACGATGTTATGCCCAATAGGCTGCAGGCCAATCCGGTATCGTAGAAATATAGTTTTGGTGTCTTTACGATTCGCTTGTTGTAGTTGTTGAAATTGGGCTCGAGCCGGTAGAGTATGTAGCTTGCCTCAAGTACGGATAGCCAAGACTCGATGGTGGGCTTGGATACCCCGGCCTCGGTGGCAAGCGCCGACATATTTAGCAACTGACCAATGCGCCCGGCACAAAGCCTTATAAATCTGGTAAATCGGTTGAGGTCAGTTACTTTAAGTATCGTGCGTACGTCGCGCTCGACGTAGGTGGAGATGTATGACGGGTAATAGTCGGTCGGGGCGATGTCTTTGTCGTAGATGCGGGGATAGAAGCCAGTGAATATCTGGTCGTTAATGCTTGAGGGTAAGGCTCCGGCATCGTGCAGCTCAAGGCGTGAGAATGGCAGTAGTTTCAGTACGGCGGTGCGGCCTGCGAGTGACTGGTCGATGGCCTCCATAAGGTGGAAATTTCTTGACCCGGCCAGCATGTACATTCCCGACTCATTAGCCTCATCTACATGGGTTTGAAGATAAGAAAACAGACTTGGCGCTCGCTCGGCCTCGTCAATGATGACATGACGGTCGTAAGTCGCTAAAAAACCGTGAGGGTCACGCGAAGCGAATTCCCTCATGTCAAGGTTTTCGAGCGACACATATCTGTAATCCGGGAACTGCGACCGCAGCAAAGTCGATTTGCCCGACTGCCGCGGCCCGGTTACGGTCACAATGGGAAATTTCTCGCTAAGCTGCTGAATCTTAGTCGATAGAGTACGCTTAATCATAATTTCTTGCAAAAGTAAAATGTGATTTTACATTTGCAAAGATAGTTATAATCCCCTAAAATACAAAATTTTATTGAAAATTTCTTGTTATTGGAGCATGGCGGGGGTGATGGTGGCGGTGCAGGATTCGGCGCCGCAGTTGAAGACGTAGACCACGCTCACGCCGTTGTCGGTCAGCGACTGGACGAGCAGCTCGCGGTCGGGGTCGGTGGTGAGTTCCATAGCCTTGGAGTCGGCAAACATGGCGGTGTTCTTCTTAAATTCGCCAAACTTGCCGGCCATCTCGTCGGGCACCGAGCAGGTATAGGTAAGGGTCAGCGCCTCGGGGTCGAACAAGACGCTCTGCAGCGTGAGCCCCTGGCCCACGACGACGGGGCACTCGTATGTGGCTGCAGCCTTAGCGATGGGGTCAGTGCCGATGGCCATGGCCGGGAGCGCCCAAGCGGCCGCCAAAGCCAAAATTGCGAATATCTTCTTCATAATTCAATTTTTTTAATTAGACTCCCCGCTCGCAAAAAGGCTTAGCCAACGATGCCGATTAAAAAGGAGGTGTGTAAAAGTCTTTTGTAGGGACATCGCTTTGCGATGTCAAATAAGAAGAGGGCTGAAAATCTGGTATCTGCGTTTCTAACATGGCAAAGCCATGTCCCTACATTCTACACCTTATTTTTTGGATTACAGTTCGGTGAAGCGGAAGGAGTCGACGTCGACGTGGCCGCCGAGCTGCTTGGTGGCGTAGTTGAAGATGGCGAACTTGGTGCCCATGAAGTGGCGCGTGTAATCGAAGCGCATGGGGATTTCTTGGGAGAAGTCATGCCAATTCTCGCCGTCGAGGCTGTAGGCGAACGAGGCCATGTCGCGTCCGGGGTTGAAGTCGCCGGTCACTTTGAGCCATACGCACTTGCCGTCGGGAGTCTTTTTAAGTTTGAGGGACACTTCGGCGTAGACGGTCTCGTCGACGCGCTCGATGTCGCGCGGCTGCTTGAACACGGCTTTCTCCTCAACGAGCTGGAGTACGTACTTGCCACCGCGCTTGACGATGCGCAGCACGCCGCTGTCGCCGTTGAAGGCCGCCAGGCCGCACACGTCGCCATCCTTCATGCCGCACACGTCAATCTTGGCGATGCCCTCGCACATGGGGGCAGTCATTCTCTGGGTGAGGGTGTTGGGGGCCACCTGCAGGTTGGGCACTACGCGGGCGGTGTGCAGGCGCATGTATCCCGGGCACTCGGTCAGACTCCAAGCCTCGTCGACGGGGTTGTGGTTCCACTGCCAGCGCAGGTTCAAGCCGTGGCGGCGGTGGTAACTGCCGGCCGAGTCGATGGGCAGCAGGTCGAAGTCGTCACTGCCGACGATGCCCAGTAGCGAGGGGTGGCGCATCGAGGTGTCGGAGGGGGTGATGTAGCGGCGCTTGTCGAGGCGGGGGTTGCCCGTGGGGTTGTCACCGGGCGACTCGCGCAGGCTCTCGTTGACCACGCCGGTGTACTCGCCGCACATGGGCCAGCCGTCGACCCAGGTGACGGGCAGAGCGCAGGGCACGCGGCCAATGCCGCCGCGGTCCTGGAAGATTAGGGCCCACCAGCCGAGGTCGCTCTGGTCGTCGCCGACGAGGCAGCCCTGGCCGACGCCGCCATATTGCTCAAACGGGGTCTCGAGTATTACTTTCTTCTCATAGGGACCGGCGATGTTGTCGGCGCGGTAGCACACCTCGCGGCGCACGCGGCCCTGTTCGCCCCATTTCATAGAGATCATGCAGATGTAGTACTTGCCATTGTGCTTGATTACGCTGCTGCCCTCAAGCAAGGCGTGACGCTCCTCGGGGTCGGCCGCATGGTCGACAACATTGACATTGAGGCCGCCCTCTTTGGGCTCGAAATTCTCGTCAAGTTCAACCACGGTGCAGCCGCCGGCACTGGTGAAGAGGTAGCGCTTGCCGTCCTCGTCGAAGAAGAGCGACGCGTCATGCATGTGCGGCGGACGGGCCACCAGGCGCCACGGGCCTTCGGGCTGGTCGGCCTCGAATACGAATCCCTTGCCGGGCACGCCGTTGGCTGTGAACCACACGTAGAACTTGCCCATGTGGTAGCGGATGCTCGAGGCCCACTGGCCCTGGCCGTAGACGGTCTGGCCGTCGATTAGGTTGTAGCGGTCACCGTCGTCGATGCGGTCAAAGACGTATCCGACGAGCTCCCAGTTGATCATGTCTTTTGATTTCATTATGGGGCCGCCGGGCATCAGGTGCATGGTGGTGCTGATCATATAATATGTGTCGGCCACCTTGCAGACGCTCATGTCGGGGGCGTCGGCGTTGATCACCGGGTTGCGATATGGCTGCTGGGCCTGTGCAGCCAGCGCCAGCATGGCGATAATGATTATGGATAGGACTTTTTTCATAAAATGGAAAATTCTTCTTGTACAAATTTATCGAGCCGTAAGTGGCTCATGCGGAAGACGAAGATGGCAAATGCTTTGTAGGGACATCGCTTTGCGATGTCAGCCAAGAAGATGACCTGACATGGCAAAGCCATGTCCCTACAATTTCTTTTTTTAGTTGGCGTAGACGCGGTATTCACCGGGGGCGAGCGATGCGGGGAATGCTTCGGCCTCGCCGGTGAAGATGTTGACGGCTCCGTCTGCCTCAGGAGCGGCGCCGGTGTATGCCACTTCGGCCTCGGCGGCACCAAGGTTAACCATGACAATCACGCGTTTGCCGTCCTTCTCGCGGGAGAATACGTAGATGTCGGGGTTGGCTGTGGCGTAGCGTACCATCTCGGCGCCCTCGGCTCCGGCCAGCAGCGCGGGCTGAGTATGCTTGAGGTTGTTAAGGGTCTGGTAGAAGGTGAAGTACTCGTTGCGGGGTTCCCACTCGGGAGCCTTGTCTTTTTCGAAGAACTCAAAGGCGCGGTTCATGCCCGTTTCCTGGCCCGTGTAGATGAGCGGCATGCCCGGCAGGGTGTACGACAACACGGCGAAAGCCTGCGAGAGATTGCCAAGGCGCTCAAACTCAGTGCCCTCCCACGAGTTGAGGTCGTGGTTGGTGATCATGTTCATCAGGAAGGTGCCGGCGGGGTACTCCTCGGCTTGCTGGGCGAGCAGGGTATCGATGTCGACGGCGTGCTTTGCGTCAAATTTTGCGTCGGGATTGAAAGTATACTGGCCTGAGGTGTAGGCGATAGCGCTGAACAGGTCCTTCATCGGCCAGTTGTAGCCGGCGTTGAAGCCGTCTTTCTGCAGTTCGGGCTTGCTGGCCTCGGCGAGCATGAAGAGCTCGGGTTGGGCGGCCTCAAGCTGCGGGCGCGCCTCGTCCCAGAAGTCGGTGGGCACCTCGCCGGCCACGTCGCAGCGGAAGCCGTCGATGCCAACCTCGGTGAGCCAGAACTTCATAGCGTCGACCATGCCGGCACGCATCTCGGGCACCGAATAATCGAACTTATACACGTCGGTCCAGTCATAGGGGCCGTACATCTGGCCGTCCTCGTTGAGGGCGTACCAGTCGGGATGCTCGGTGACCCAGGCGTTGTCGCGGCCCGAGTGGTTGGGCACCCAGTCGATGATAACCTTCATGCCCATGGCGTGGGCGCTGTCAACCAGTGCCTTGAACTCGTCGATTGTGCCGAACTCGGGGTTGAACGCCTTGTAGTCGCGCACGGCATAGTAGCTGCCGAGCGTGCCTTTGCGGCCGTCCTCCGAGATAGGGTGGATAGGCATGAACCAGAGGATGTCGACGCCCAGGTCTTTGAGGCGGGGGAGCTGCTTGGCAAAGGCGGCGACGGTGCCCTCGTCGGTCGATTGGCGCAAGTTCACTTCGTAGATTACGCCGTTGAGGGCCCAGTCGGGGTGCTTGACTGAGGTTGAGTCGGCGGTAGTCACTTGAGCCGCGTTGTCTGACTTTTTCTGCGAGCATGCGGCGGCCACGATGGCGATGAGCGCCAGGGCGGCGATGGCGATAGGGAAGAATTTCATGTTAAGGCTTTATTAATAAGCACGCAGGGTGCGTTGGTTTTCAGGGTGTTTAGACGGGCTGAGCGAAATCCAGTCGCTGGCCAGGCCGATGACCAGGGCGTTGGAGTACTCGTGGGTGACAAGGTGGTTGACCTTCGACGATATGTAGCGGCCTCGGTAGCCGATGCGCACGATGGTGGCGCCCAGGGCGATGTCGGCCGTGAGCAGTTGGTTGTACTCCAGGCGGTTGCCCCACCATGCGCAGTGGGCCAGGCCATTGCGGTCGCCCAAGTATATTTGGTAATACAGTTGTGCGTATTCGGGCGAGAAAAATGCGCCGAGCGAGGGGAGCGAGCCTTGGTAACGCAGGGTGACGGGGATGCCGGCCACGCTGGCGCGCCAACTGACAAAGCCCATCGGGCCGACTGCGGCCGAGCCCTTGGCCGAGGCGGGGTTGTTGCCGTTGCGGCCGAGGTACATGGCGCCGAGTTGAACGGACACCTGCGGGCCTATGCCGGCACGCAGCCTCCAGGGCAGACGCCAATTGCGCATCATGCCCCACGACAGGCCCACCATCGCGTTGGCCATGTGGTAGTTCTGCACGCGGTTGGCCGTGTAGTCGAAGCTGACCGAGGCGTCGAGCTGCATGGTCCAGCGTTTGGGGTCGAAGCGCATGGCCTGCGAGCGCTCGTATGCGATGGAGTAGTGGTTGCCTTTGTAGACCAGTGGCGTAAGGTAGGTGTCGGCGAGTTCGGCGGCGCCCCACTCGAGCGTCCACGCCGACGTGACCGGGCGCAGCACGCTCACACTGTCGGTGCTCTGCGCCGCAGCACAAAGACCGATGGCCAAGGCTAATATGCTGAGCAGGCGGCGCATCATAGCGGGTTCTTTCTTGGGCGGCCGCGCTTGCGCTTGATGGGCTGGCCGCACTCGGGCCTGTAGGAGCGACGCGTGGGGGCAGTGGGCTCGGTGGGGGCGGGGGCGTGCGGCAAATCCGACGGG
>CAMWUM010000044.1 GCA_947177435.1 uncultured Muribaculaceae bacterium | reverse complement strand
TTTGGGGGATTGGGAAAAAGTCCGTAACTTTGGCATTATGATTCATATTGCGCTACCGGAAGAATGCCGCAATCGGAGCCTGCCTTTCTATCTGTCTGTGGAAGAGTGGGTTGCTCGACATCTACCTGCCGACGAATATTTGTTCGCCTGGCGGGTGGGCCCTACTGTCATTTGCGGACGCAATCAGGACGTGCCGCTCGAGGTCAATCTCGACTACTGCCGGCAGCACGGCATCGAGGTGTGGCGACGCAAGAGCGGCGGGGGCGCGGTGTATGCCGACCACAACAACCTGATGATTAGTTACGTCACGCCATCGACGGAAGTTGAGCCGACATTCCGCGGCTACAGCGAATGGCTGGCGGCGCTCCTGCGCTCGTACGGACTCAACGCTGAGGCTTCGGGCCGCAACGACGTGCTGATCGACGGCCGCAAGGTGTCAGGCGGTGCATTCTACAAACTGCCCGACAGGGCGATCGTGCACAGCACACTGCTGTTTTCCACCGATATGGAGCACATGGGTGGCGCTCTGACGCCGAGCCGCGCCAAGCTTGAATCGAAGAAGGTGACATCGGTACAGAGCCGCATCACCACCATCGGCGAGCACCTGCCGAACCTCACCATCGAAGAGGTGGAGCATCGGCTTGCATCAGAATGCGACGGCCGATACGAACTTACCCCCGCCGACATTGCCGAGGTGGAGGCCATCTGCGCCGGGTACGAGCAGCAAGGGGGAACGCCGACACCCACACCCAGAGACAATCGGCTTTTCTGCCAAAGAAATGACGCGGGCGAGTTTCGCTTTTCGCTTGGCGAGAACGGGCGCCTATCCGCCAAGGGCGACTTCTTCCCGCTGTGCGACTTGGACGCGGCACTGGCCGAGGCGTGCTGCGGAGCCGACCTGCTCGACACGCTCGAGCGCATGGGCGTGGCCCGGGCCGTGGCCGGCATCGATAACGCCAAGCTGGCAGTCCTCACCGACCGAGCAATCAAAGAATTGAAATCAGAAAACAACATAAACATCTAAAAGATATGGACCAAATGAAAGAAACGTGCCTTCATGGCCGCCACGTGGCCCAGGGCGCTCTGATGAGCCCCTTCGGCGGATTTGACATGCCCATCCAGTACGCGGGCATCGTCGAGGAGCATAACGCTGTGCGCCAGCACGTCGGCGTGTTCGACGTGTCGCACATGGGCGAGGTGCTCGTGACTGGCAACGAGGCCGAGAAGTTTATCAACCACATCTTCACCAACGACCTCACCGGCGCCCCCGACTACAAAATCTACTACGGCATGATGCTGCATCCCAACGGCGGCGTTGTCGACGACCTGCTCGTCTACAAGCGCAACGGCAAGGAATTCTTCATGGTGCCTAACGCCGCCAACATCGACAAGGACGTGGCCTGGATTATGGAAGTGGCCAAGGACTTCGACGTACACGTGCAGCACATGAGCCACCTCTACGGCGAACTCGCCGTGCAGGGCCCCGAGGCCGAAAAGACGATGCTCAACGTGCTGGGCATCGACTGCTCTGACCTGGAGTTCTACACCTTCAAGGACGTCAAGGTCGACGGCGAGGACGTAATCGTAAGCCGCACTGGCTACACCGGCGAGGACGGCTTCGAGATCTACGCCTCGCACACCCTCACCCAGAAATTCTGGGACAAGCTGATGGCCGCCGGCGTGCAGCCTTGCGGACTTGGCTGCCGCGACACGCTGCGCTTCGAGGCCGGCCTGCCGCTCTACGGCGACGAGCTCACCGACGAAATCACCCCCGTCGAGGCAGGCTTCGGCATGTTCGTGAAGTTTGAGAAGCCCGAGTTCATCGGTCGCGAGGTCAACGCCAAGCAGAAAGCCGAAGGCCCCGCCCGCAAGCTCGTGGGCCTGGAGGTGCAGGGCCAGGCCATCCCGCGCCACGGCTACGAGGTCCTCAACGAGGCCGACGAGGTAATCGGCGAAATCACCACCGGCTACCACTCGATCACCCTCGACAAGAACCTGGCATTCGCCCTGGTCAAGGCCGAATACTCCAAGCTGGGCACCGAGCTGAAGGTGCGCGTGCGCCGCAAGGTGTTCCCCGCCGTGGTGGTCAAGAAGCGCTTCTATACACCCAATTACAAAAAATAATCAAGATTAATCTCGACTATGATTAATCTCGATTACCCAAGATAAATCTCGATTAATCTCGAAAAATCAACCAATTAAACCCCAAATAAAATGATCAAGTATCTTCCTTCCCACGAATACGCCCGCGTTGAGGGCAACATCGCCTACGTAGGCATCTCTCCCTATGCAGCCCAGCAGCTGGGCAACGTCGTTTACGTCGACATGCCCGAGGTGGGCGACGACGTTGAGGCCGGCGAGGACTTCGGCGCCATCGAGTCAGTCAAGGCCGCCAGCGACCTGTACGCTCCCGTGTCGGGCGCCGTTGTCGAAATCAACGAGCACCTCATCGACAACCCCAAACTGGTCAACGAAGATCCCCTGGCCCACTGGATTATCAAGGTGGAGATGACCAACCCCTCCGAGCTCGACTCGCTCCTCGATGAAGCAGCCTACGCAGCCCTCTGCAAGTAACCATCAACGCAACTATATGTCACTTCACAGATATTTGCCCCAGACCGAGCAGGACATCGCCGCAATGCTCGCCGACTGCCACGCCAAGGCCCTCGACGACCTCTACTGCGACGTGCCTACCGAACTGCGGCTCAAACAACCCTACGACCTGCCGGCCGAGATGAGCGAAAAGGAGGTGCGCGACTTCTTTGCCAAGATGCGCGCCAATTGCTCGACCCTCACCTGCTTCGGCGGCGCGGGCTTCTACGACCACTACTCCCCGGCCGTAATCAACTCGATCATCAGCCGCAGCGAGTTCCTGACAGCCTACACCCCTTACCAGCCCGAAATCTCGCAGGGCACGCTGCAGTACATATTTGAGTACCAGTCGATGATGACTGCCCTGACGGGCCTCGAGGTGTCGAACGCCTCGATGTACGACGGAGCCACTGCCACGGCTGAAGCCATGATGATGTGCGTGGCTGCCGCCCGCAAGAAGAACCGCGTGCTCATCTCCGCCACGGTCAACCCAATGGTGGCCGACGTCGTGCGCACGTACGCGCGATACCATAAAGTCACCCTCGAAGTCATCCCCGAAAAAGACGGCGTAACGAGCGTCGAGGCATTCCACGAGATGATGGGCGCTGGCGATGTGGCCGGCGTAATCGTGGCCGCTCCCAACTTCTACGGCATTGTCGAAGACTACACCGGATGGGCCGAATACTGCCACGAGCGCAAGGCCCTGCTGGTGATGAACTGCCAGGCATCGGCTCTGGCAGCCATCAAGACCCCCGGCGAGTGGGGCGCCGACATCGCTGTCGGCGACGCCCAGAGCCTGGGCATGCCCCTGAACTACGGCGGCCCGTACCTGGGCTATATGTGCACAACCAAGGCACTGATACGCAAGATGCCCGGCCGCATCGTGGGCGCAACCAAGGATGAGAAGGGCAACCGCGTGTTCGTCCTCACTCTCCAGGCCCGCGAGCAGCACATCCGCCGCGAGAAAGCCACGTCCAACATCTGCTCCAACCAAGGCCTGATGGCCCTGTACGCCACCATCTACCTGTCGCTCATGGGCCCTAAGGGCATGCAGGATGTCAACGCCCTGAGCTGCGACGGCGCCCACTACCTGGCCGCCGAGCTCGCCGCCACCGGCAAGATGCAGCTGGCCTACGCTGACAAGCCCTTCCTGCACGAGTTCCTGATGAAGCTCGCTCCGGGCGTGACTGCCGACGCCGTAATCGCCAAGGCCATGGAGGCAGGCATCTTCGCCGGCGTCAAACTGGCCGACGACCTGCTGCTCATCGCCGTGACCGAGATGCAGAGCAAGGCCGACATGGACAAATATGTTTCACTCGTTAAATCGCTCTGACGCCATGAATAGAGACTTTTACAGCAAGCTCATCTTCGAGCATTCTCATCCCGGCCGACAGGGCTACAGCCTGCCCCGCAACGCGTTCGCCCACGTCGAGCTGCCCGCCGGCCTGACCCGCCAGGGCGCCCTCGACCTCCCCGAGGTGGACGAGCCCACGGTGGTGCGCCACTACACCAACTCGAGCAACAACAACTTCGGCGTCGACACCGGCTTCTATCCCCTGGGCTCGTGCACGATGAAGTACAACCCCAAGATTAACGAGGAGATCGCCGCCGACCCCGTGATGGCCCGCCTGCACCCGCTGCAGCCCGCCTCCACCTGCCAGGGCGCCCTCGAAATCTACTATACCCTCCAGCAGGCCCTCTCCGAGATCGGTGGCATGAGCGAGTTCACGCTCAACCCCTTCGCCGGCGCACACGGCGAGCTCACCGGCCTGATGACCATCCACGCTTACCACGACAGCCGCGAGGACTGGGGGCGCACCAAGGTGATCGTGCCCGACTCGGCCCACGGCACCAACCCCGCCTCGGCAGCCGTCTGCGGCTATCAGATCATTGAGGTCAAGAGCCTGGCCGACGGCACCGTCGACGTGGCCGACCTCAAGAGCAAGCTCAGCGACGAGGTGGCCGCCGTGATGATGACCAACCCCAACACCGTGGGCATGTTCGAAAAGAGCATTCCCGAAATCGCCGAGGCCGTGCACGCCTGCGGAGCTCTGCTTTACTACGACGGCGCCAACCTCAACCCGATGCTGGGCGTGGCCCGTCCGGGCGATATGGGCTTCGACGTAATGCATATCAACCTCCACAAGACATTCTCGACGCCCCACGGCGGCGGCGGCCCCGGCTCGGGCCCTATCGGCGTGCGCAAGGGCCTGGAGCAGTTCCTGCCCAACCCCCGCGTGGTGAAGCTCGCCGACGGCACTTTCGACGTCGTATGCGAGGAGTCGGCCCTGGGCCGCGTGTCGATGTGGCTCGGCAACTTCACCGTGGAGATGCGCGCCCTGGCTTACATCATGAGCCTGGGCAGCGAGGGCCTTATGAAAGTCGGCCCGCTGGCCGCCCTCAACGCCAACTACATCATGCACCACCTGCGCGACCTCTACCTGCTGCCCATCGAGGGCCCCTGCAAGCACGAGTTCGTGTTTGACGGCCTGATTGACAAGAGCACAGGCGTTACCACACTTAACGTGGCCAAGCGCCTGCTCGACTTCGGCTTCCACGCTCCGACCATCTACTTCCCGCTCCTCTTCCACGAGAGCCTGATGATCGAGCCCACCGAGACCGAGACCAAGGAGACGCTCGACCGCTTCATCGAGGTGATGCGCCAGATTGCTGTCGAGGCCAAGGAGAACCCCGAACTGGTGAATAGCGCTCCACACAACACCCCCATCGCCCATCCCGACGATACCGAGGCCGCGCTTCACCCCGTGGTCACGTACAAAGAACTCTGACGCAATGCTCAACCAAAAAGACCTGATAATCATTGGCGCAGGCCCCGGCGGCTACGAGATAGCCGCCGAGGCTGCTGCCTCAGGCCGCCAAGTCACCCTCATCGAGAAGGGCGAGCTCGGCGGCACCTGCCTCAACCGCGGCTGCATCCCCACCAAGTGCCTCTGCGCCTCGGCCTCGACCATCCTCACCATCAAGGACGCAGCCAAGTACGGCGTTGACGTCGACGGCTTTACCGCCCACTACGACCGCGCCGCCGCACGCATGCGCCAGGTGGTGGACCAACTGCGCTCGGGCATCGAGAGCCTGCTGCGCCCCGTCGAGGTGATTAAGGGCGAAGCCACGCTCAACAAAGTCGGCGAGCAGGTGGTGGTCAATGTCAACGGCGAGCAGTACGCCGCTCAGCAGCTGCTCATCGCCACCGGCTCCAAGCCGGCGGTGCTCCCCATCGAGGGCGCCGACCTGGCCATGACCAGCGACGACTTCCTGCGCCTCGACCACGTGCCCGAGAGCGTCGCCATCATCGGCGGCGGCGTCATCGGCATGGAGTTCGCCTCGATATTGGCAGCCTTTGGCGCGCAAGTGACCGTCATTGAGTTTTGTCCCGAGATACTGCCTCCCTTCGACAAGGAGGTGGCCAAGCGCCTGCGCACGGCCCTGAGCCGCCGAGGCGTAAAGACCATCGTGGGCGCCGGCGTCAAGAGCCTGCGCGCCGTAGTGCCCGAGGATCCCGCCATGCGCAGCCTTGAGGTGACCTACGCCGGCAAGAAAGGCGAGGAGACGATCAGCTGCCAGGCCGCCATCATGGCCGTCGGGCGCCGCCCCGTGCTGCCCAATGGCCTGACCGACTGCGGCATCGAGCTGACGCAGAGAGGCTTTATCGAGGTTGACGACCAGATGCAGACCAGCGTGCCCGGCGTCTACGCCGTGGGCGACGTCAACGGCCTGTGCATGCTGGCCCACGCCGCATCGGCCCAGGCCCGAGTGGCTCTCGGAGCCGAGGTTGACCTCGACTACATCCCGTCGGCCGTGTTCACCATGCCCGAATGCGCTATGGTGGGTCTCACCGAGGAGCAGTGCCAGGCCGAAGGCATCGACTATGCCAAGAACAAGGCCATGTTTGCTGGCAACGGCAAGGCCCTCGCCATGGGCGAAGGCGACGGATTTGTCAAGGTGCTTTACAGCCCTGCCACGCGCCTGCTGCTGGGCGTACACATCATCGGCCCGCACGCCGCCGACCTGGTGGCCGAAGCCACGGCCTGCATGGCCGAGGGAGCCACTGTCGACGAGATTTCCGAGTCGATTGTCCACGGCCACCCCACCCTCTCCGAAGCATTCATGGCCGCCTGCCACGTGCCTAATATCTAAAACCTTAATTCTAATGAAAAAACTAATCTCTACTCTTTTGTTGTCGGCGACGGCCCTGTGCGCAGCCTACGCGCAGACCAACCACACGGCATTGATTCCCAACCCGAGTTTCGAAAGCGGGTTTGAAAAATGGGAACAGTCTGGCATGCAGACCCAGACCAACAACGATTTCCCCAAAAAGGCGGGCAACGTATATGTCGAAAAGTGGGTGTCGCAAACCTCGACCGTCGGCAACGCCAGCGTCAAGCAGACCCTCACCGGCCTGCCCATGGGCCGCTACCGCCTCGTGGCCGGCGCCATGAACTACAGTCAGTCCGACACCGAGAAGCAGTGCGAGGGCGCATACATCTTCGCCGGCGACGTCAAGACCCCTGTTTACACCCCCAACGATTACGAACTTGAATTCGCCACCGTCAGCGGCGAGGTCGAGATCGGATTCCAGGCTGTCAGTGCCAAGGGCAACTGGCTGGCCTGCGACAACTTCCGCCTCTACCTAATCGGCGACATCGATTTTGCCGACGCCAAGGCAGAGCTCGACCGCCTAATCACTAAGGGCGAGGGCATCTCGGGCAAGATGCAGAACGGCGTCGCTGCCGATCTGGCAGCTGCCATCGCCGCCGCTAAGGCCATCACCTCATCCAGCAGCATGACCGACGTGCAGGCTGCTGTCGACAACCTCAACGCCGCCATCAACGCCGCCAACGAGTCGAAGGCCGAGTATGCCGCACTTGACGCAGCCATCGCCGATGCCGCCGCGCTCGAGGGCAAGAAGATGAACGCCGACGTTGCCTCCGACTTCGCTTCTGCCTTAGCGGCCGCCAAGGCCATCACCCTCGACAGCCAGCGCTCGGCCACCGTCAAGGCTGCCGCCGACCTAACTGACGCCACCGCCACTGCTAAGGAGTCAGTGACTGAATATGAGGCTCTTGCCAAGGCCATCGCCGACGCCAAAAAGGCCGTTAGCGACAATCCCGCCATGGCCACGACCGTGCAGCCCATCATCGACCAGGCCCAGGCCTTGTACGATAACGGCTCTATCGCCGACGATGCCGTAGACGGCATCATCGACCAGCTGGCCACCGCCCAGCTTGAGTTCAACCTCGCACACGCCACCGGCCCCGTGCCCACTGTCAAGACGCACCCCTACGTGGCACGCGGTTCGCGCCTGGCTTTCGGCCGCCTCGAGGCTGATAAGAACGGCGCCGGCAAGATAATCGAAAAGGGTTTCTGCTGGGCCGAAAACCCCGCTCCCACCGTCCTCGACTCACGCAGTTCGGAATTTTACAGCCACAAGGGCGAAATCTACGTAATGCGCGACCTGCAGCCCGCAAAGAAATACTACGTGCGCGCTTACGCCATCTCTGACGGCTACCAGGTGGGCTACGGCGACGCCATTAAGGTCGTGACCCTTCCCGCCGCCAACAGCACGTGGTCGTGGACCCGCAACGACGCCACCGACGAGGAGGATGCCCGCTGCCAGTTCGCCTGCTCCGAGGCTATCAACAATTACAATCTCTGCTCGGGCATCCGTGGTTTCCACCTGACTGCCAACTATGTCAAGGGCGCTGGCGCAGGCTCCGGCACGGCCGACTGCAGCTACGGCGGATGGATGCGCATCAGCCAGAATGTCCCCTACCAGCGCTGCGGTACGGTGCAGCATGAGACCAACCACGGCGTGGGCATCGGCACCTCCGACCGCTGGTGGGACTCCAACCTCCGCGCCGACGGCAACCGCGGCCTTTGGCTCGGACGCCGCGCCAACGAACTCGTCAACTTCTTTGAGAACGTCGAGCCCGGCATGATCTCCGTCACCGGCGACGCCACCCACATGTGGGCCACTACCATAAACGACAGCGGCGTCACCGGCATGCTCAACTACGGCATCAACGGCGCCCACGAGGACAGCGGATACCAACTGCTCTACTACGCCAACGCAATGCTCACCGAGTACCTCTGCGAGGACGGCATCAACCCCACCTGGGACTACCACAACGGCATGCCATGCTACACCTTCGACTTTGAGGAGGGCGCCAAGTACTACCTCGTCAACGAGAGCGAAGAGTGCGGCCTGCTCGACGGCGGCATGATTTCCGACCGTGGCACCGCCACCGTGCGCTGGTACAAGAACACCTCCGTCACCGACGCCGATGCCTGGACCCTTGAGTACAACTACGAGGAGGGCCTCTACCGCTTCAAGAACGTGGCCACCGGCAACTACCTGACCCACGAAGACAAGAGGCTCGGCTTCGCCGCCGGCGAGCCCGGCACCAACCAGGAGTTCCAGCTCATGCCCAGCCGCTACGACGTGAGGGTAGGCAACGACAAGACCTTCGGCTACTGGTTCACCTGGTACTCCAAGGCCAACAGCGACACCTACACAATCCGCGCCAACGAATACGGCAACGGCTTCGGCTCGTACACCGCGGCCCGCCTCAACTTCGCCGACAAGAGCACCAACATGCGCTACTTCATCGTCAGCGAAGACAAAATCGACGCATTCCTGGCCGCAGCAGCCGGCGTGCAGAGCGTTGACGTCGACACCGAGAAAACCGTAATCGGCATCTACTCAATCGACGGCAAGCAGCTCGACGAAATGCGCCCCGGCGTCAACATCGTCCGCTACAGCGACGGCACCGCCCGCAAAGTCGTCAAGTAATCCCCCACCACCCACAACAAAGCCCGCGCCTCTTGATCGAGCCGCGGGCTTTGTTTTTTAATCAACTCCCGTCTGTGAGAGTTGCATAAGTTAGTATTTTCGCCACAAAGGTTCTTCCTCCCATCCGTTGGGAAATCCCATGGCTTTAGTGTCTATTTCCGGATAGTCGGATAATAGTTCTTTTAGCCTGAGCGTCATTTGATTATTTGGAGAGATGATGTTTATAAAGTACTTGACAATACATAGATTGAAGTAAATTCTCAAAGGGTCAGTGCTTAAATTTATCCACCCTTTGCTCATTTTTCTTGGAATCATGGGCAATAAAGTGAA
>CAMWUM010000043.1 GCA_947177435.1 uncultured Muribaculaceae bacterium | reverse complement strand
CGGCCGCCTTCCTGGCCCGCCTCTTCCCCGCCAAGTCCGCCTTCGAAAAATAATTGCGGGGTTGTGGGCAATAGGCGTATTTTTTTGGCGGAATGTGATTATTTTTTGGGATATTTCAATTAAAATGCGTATTTTTGCAGATTAATGTATAGAATAGTAACCAATTATCAAACCATATTCTTGCAATGAACCATTTTAAGTGTTTGGGCATTATCGCTTTGTCGGGACTGGCGCTGGCCGGCTGCGGCGAGGAGGAATTTGTCCAGGGCGGCGGCAATGGAAAACTGCGGGTAGAGGTTGACGTCAACCCGAGCCTGCTCACCAGCCGCAGCGCCAGATCTGCCTCATCGGGAGGCGTGGTTAACATCGATGCAAGCGAACTGATGCTCCAGCTCACCAGCACCGACGAGTCGTGGTCAAAATCGTGGGATAGCGTCGACGAGCTCAACGCCGACGGCGAAGTGCCCGCCGGAACCTACAAGATGGAGGCCTATTACGGCTCACCATACGCGCAAGGTTTTGAAAGTCCGTACTTTTACGGCGCGGCCGACGTGACCGTCCGCACCGGTGAGACCACCGAAGCCGGCCTTACCGCCTCGCTGGCCAACGCTATGATGACCATCACCTACAGCGAGAGCATGGCCGGATACCTGAGCGCGTACAGCGCCGAACTGCAGTGCGCAGGCACATCTGAGCCAATCGAATACGCCCAGGGCGAGACGCGCCCGGCCTACGTGCGCACCGGTGAGGTGGCCGTCTACGTCAACGTCACCAAGCCCAGCGGCGCGTCGGCTCGCCTGCTCGCAGGCACCGTCACGGCCGAGGCCCGCCACCATTATTTTGTCAATATAGATATGAACGCGGGCGCAGGCGCGGGAGACGCACAACTCGTGGTCACATTTGACGACGATTTCGTCACCGACGAATACGTAATCGACCTCAGCGACGAACTGCTCGACGCCCCAGCGCCGCAGGTGACAGCCGTAGGCTTTGGCGACGGCGTGGTCAAGCACTACGCCCGCAGCCCCTACGCGGCCGACCTCCGCTTCGACATCTACGCCCCCGGCAAGATCGGCAAGGTCATACTCAACACCACCAACGCCCAGGCCATCAGTGAAATGTGGCCCGAGCAGGTCGACCTTATGGCCTTGCCGGCCAACATGCAGCAGGCAGTCAAGGACTTCGGCCTCGGCGTCCGCGGCCTCTGGCAAGACGCCGGCGACCTGGCCTGCATCGACTTTGCCGGCCTGCTGAGCAATATCAATGTGCCCGAAGGCCAGGACGAGGTTAACCTCTCGTTCACGCTCACTGCCGTAGACAAGTACGGCAAGGCCAGCGAGGCTGCGCCCACTCTCAACGTGCGCATCGAGCCCAAGTTTGGCGTCACAGTGACCGACGCATGGGCCAGCCGTGCCTACTTCACTGTTTATAATCTTGAAGACCAGGCTATTAAATATACCGAAGGCGTTACCGTGGAGGTGTCGGCCGACGGAGAGCAGTTCGCAACCAAGCCTATCGAGCTTCAGCCCGACGGCCAGTGGCTCGTGACCGGCCTGCAGCCTAACACGGCTTACTCGTTGCGCGCGACCTTGGACGGCGCCGCCGGTTCGCGCATCAACTTCGTGACTGAGCCCGCCAACCAGCTGCCCAACAGCGGCATGGAGGATTGGCACACAGTGAATGGCAAGACTAAGAACTGGTGGGTAGAATACCCGTGGGCCGATGGCGAGGCCAACCCCGCATGGAACACCCTCAACCAGCTCACCACCTCGGAGGGCGGGTCAATCACCAGCGCATTCAACAGCAACCGCGACGGCTGCGCCTACAACGCATACTCCGGCACCCGCGTCACTGCCGACTCGCACGTGGGACGCGCCGCCATCATCGAGACCGTAGGCTGGGGCCGCGGCAACACTGCCGGCGGCTCAGTGGCCAACGTTGTGAAGTACCGCACGGCTGGCGAGCTTTATTTGGGCACCTACGACGAATCCGCCCAGGCCGGCAACTATGGTTATGCATTTGAAACCAGGCCTTTGGCTCTTGAGTTCTATTACAAGTACAGCCCGAAGAATCCCGCCGACTATGGCACGGCCGTGATGGAAGTGCTCAATGAGAACGGCGAAGTGATCGGCTCGACCGGCGTGGTGGCTCTTACCGGCCAGTCGGCATATACGCTTATGAGCGCTCCCATCGTCTACACTGACTTCCACTCCAAGGCCGCACAGGTGAAGGTGATTTTCAAGTCGACCGTAGGCAACGACGGCACTCACGACTTCCTTGCCATGGAGAGCAACAACTTCAGTTGGGCCCCCTTCGGCAACACATCAAATGGCCGCAACACCGGCTCTTCGCTTTACATTGACGATATTAACTTAGCGTACTGATATGAAAACCAAGATATTCTCAATAATGGCCGCAGCCCTGGCGCTCGGCCTTACGGCCTGCCACGATGACACTTGGGAGCCCCAGGTCGACAAAACAGGCGAGTTGAGCCTCGCCACGATGGACGTTGACGTCAACGTGGCCGAGAGGCTCGTCAGCCGCCAGGCCGAGAACGTGGACGTATCCGACTTCACCGTGGCCATATACCGCGGCGAAGAGTCGGTGGGCTCATGGAAATACGCCCAGATGCCCGAACTCGTGAAACTCCCTGTGGGTGAATATTCTGCCCGCGTCTATAGCCACGAGGTGCAGAAGCAAGACTGGGACAAGCCCTACTACCTTGGCAGCAAGTCATTTGCCATCGAAAGTGGCAAAATCACCAACATCGGCACCGTCGAGTGCTCGTTCTCATCCGTGAGAGTGACCATCATTTACGACTCCAGCATGGAGGGCCACATGGGCGCCGACTGCAAGGTAACCGTCGTGGCCAACGATGCCGGACGCCTCGATTTCGTACCCACTGAGACCCGCTCGGGCTACTTCGAGGCTGTCGACGGCAGCAACACGCTAGTGGCCACGTTCACCGGCACCGTTGACGGCGAGCCCGCCACCATCACCCGCACCTATGCCGACGTGACCCCCGGCACGCATTACCGCATCACCTACGTGGCCCGTAAGCCCAGACCCGAGGATTTGGTGGGCACCGTCAACGGCGGCGTCATCACCGTTGAGACCGATGTTATCTCCACCGACGCCGAGGGAAATATCACCATCGAAGAGGACGTAATCGACAATCCCGGCCAGCGCCCCGGCTCGGAAGAGGAAGGCGGCGAGACCCCCGACGACCCGAAGCCCCAAGGCAATATCGAACTGAAATCGGACTACCTCAGCCTCACAAGCCCCAACAACACGGCCGAATACGGCACCGAGGCCAAGCCCGCAGTGGTCAACATCGCTTCGGACCACGGCATCGCCCACCTGCGCGTGAAGATCGAGAGCAACAATGCCGACTTCAACGCCTCAGTGGCCGAGATGCTGCCATTTGAGTTCGACCTCGCCACAGTATCGGCTGAAGACCCCGCCAATGCTGAGAAAATCGGCAGCCTCGGCCTGCCGATGGGCCCGTATACTCCCGGCGAGGACGGCGTGACGCGCGCCGACTTCGACATCACAATGTTTATGGATATCCTCGTGGCGTTCAGCGGCCAGCACAAGTTCACGCTCACCGTTGCCGACGACAACGGCTACGCCAAAGAAATCACCCTTATATTCAACGTAGACTGATGAAAGCCCTGAAATACACATTGGCCGCGGCCGCAGTCGCCGCCATGTCGCTGGCAAGCTGCCAGGACGAATCCCCCGTCGCCGGGGGCGAAGGGCGAGTAACGTTCTGCCCTAAGTTCAGCGCCGACCTCTCCGTTGAGAGCCGCGCCGACGAAAACTTGGAAGAAAGCCTTATCCTTTGGGTGTCAAACGACAAAGGCGTCGTAAGGCAATACGCCGGCATGGCGTCGGTGCCCTCAGAAGTCAAGCTGCTCGCCGGCAGCTATCTGGCCGAAGCATGGGCCGGCGACAGCGTGTCGGCCTCGTGGGACAAGCGCTGGTTTAAAGGCCAGGCAAGCTTCGACGTGACCGGCGGCTCAAGTTCAAGCGTAGAAATCAAGTGCAAGATAGCCAACGTGGCCGTACGCGTCGAGTACGCCGACGACGTAGACGCCGTGCTGCAGGACTACACCCTGCAGGTGGGCCACAGCCGCGGCACGCTCACCTTCGACGCCGAACACCTCGGCCAGCGAGGCTACTTCATGATGCCCAGCCGTGACCGCGACCTGGCATGGACGCTCACCGGCACAAAAAAGGCCGACGGCGTGACGCTGTTCACCCGCACAGCCAGCATCGCCAACGCCCAGCCCGGCCACGAGTACGTGTTCAAGGTCAGCTGCGCCAAGGGCCAGTTTGACGATAAAGGCGGCGCCTTCCTCAACATCGTCATCGTCGACAACGTGATCGAGAAGGACGATGTGGTGTACGTGCCCGTCAACGCCGACCCCGTTGTCATCAATCCCGTTGACCGCATTGATCCGCAGGCTCTTACCCACAACAGCGCCACCATCACCGCCAAGGTGGAAATGCCTGACGCAGTGGGCGAAAACCCCGTCGGCACGTTCTACTACCGCCCGGCCGAGAGCCGCGCCGATGGCTGGAGCGAGATTGCCGCCGAATACGCCGACGGACTCTTCAGCGCCCATCTCGCAGGCCTTACCCCAGGCACCACCTACGAGTACTACATTGAAGTCACCTCAGACCTGCTCACCGAGCCTCTGGTGACCAACACCATCACCTTCGCCACCGAGCCCGCAGCGCAACTGCCCAACTCAAGCTTTGAGGATTGGCAGGACGCAGCCGCTCCGTACCTGATCTACGGCGCAGGCCAGCAGATGTTCTGGGACTCGGGCAACCACGGGTCTGCCACGATGCGCAAGAACGTGACCGTGCCCGACCTCACCATCTACCACAGCGGCGAGCGCTCGATCAAGCTGGCCTCGCAGTTTGTGGGCGTGGGCTCGCTCGGCAAGTTCGCCGCCGGCAACGTCTTCGTGGGCAAGTACCTCAAGACCGACGGCACCGACGGCATCCTCGGCTTCGGCCGCCCATTCACCGGCCGCCCCACTGCCCTGCGCGTATGGGTCAAGTACAAGCCCGTGGCCATCAGTCATACTCAGGACGACGCCCCAGAGGAGTACAAGCAGGAGGGCGCCATCGACAAGGGCGCAATCTTCCTGGCCCTCTGGGACAGCTACACCGAGGAATACAACGGCGAGAAGTATCCCATCGTGATCCAAACCAAGGCTGCCAACCGCCACCTGTTTGACTCGCAGAGCGAACACATCGTGGCCTACGGCAGCGTTGACCTCGACGAGACCGAAGGCGACGGCCTGGTCGAACTCGTCATCCCCATCGAATACCGCCGCACCGACGTGCGTCCGAGTTACATAATCCTCACATGCTCAGCCTCAAAGGCCGGTGACTTCTTCACCGGCGGCAGCGGCTCCAACATGTGGCTCGACGACGTAGAGCTCATCTACAAGTAAGAATTGAAAATTGAACTATGGACAACGCAACGCAATACGACAATCCCGAAGAGGAGAAGCTGATCAACTACGCATTCAAAGAAGTGCTCGACGGCTACCTGGCCAGCAACCACCGCAAAAAGGTGGAGATTATCGAGCGTGCCTTCCAGTTTGCCAAGGAGGCGCACAAAGGCGTGCGCCGCCGCTCGGGCGAGCCCTACATCCTGCATCCGATCGCCGTGGCGAAAATCGCCTCGCAGGAGATCGGACTGGGCTCGACATCGATTTGCGCCGCGCTGCTCCACGATGTGGTGGAGGACACCGAATACACCGTCGAGGACATCGAACGCAACTTCACCCCGAAGATTGCCCAACTCGTGGCCGGACTCACCAAAATATCCGGCGGCATATTCGGCGACAAGGCCTCGGCCCAGGCCGAGAACTTCCGCAAACTGCTGCTGACCATGAGCGAGGACATCCGCGTGGTGCTCATCAAGATGGCCGACCGCCTGCACAACATGCGCACCCTCGGGGCACAGCCACCCAACAAGCAGTACAAGATCGCCGGCGAGACGCTATACATCTACGCCCCGCTGGCCCACCGCCTGGGCCTGTTCGCCATCAAGACCGAACTGGAGGACTTGTCGTTCAAGTACGAGCACCCCGCGGCCTACGAAAGCATCTCGCGCCAGATTGCCGAGTCGGCCCCGCACCGCGACGAGGTGTACAAAAACTTTTCGGCCCCTATCCTCAAGAAGCTCGACGAGATGGGCCTCAAATACGAGGCCAAGGCACGCGTCAAGTCGGTGTACTCAATTTGGAAGAAGATGGAGACCAAGCGCATACCGTTCAGCGAGGTGTACGACCTCTACGCCATGCGCATCGTATTCGACTGCGACGACCGCGCCAAGGAGAAGCAACTGAGCTGGAATATCTACAGCGCCATCACCGACCTATACCGGCTGCACCCCGACCGCACGCGCGACTGGGTGTCGACCCCCAAGGCCAACGGATACCAGGCCCTGCACCTGACCGTCATGGGCCCAGACGGCAACTGGATCGAGGTGCAGATACGCAGCCGCCACATGGACGAAATCGCCGAGAAGGGATTTGCCGCCCACTGGAAATACAAGATCGGCGAGGGCGAGGAGGAGTCGGAGCTCAACGTATGGCTCAAGACCATCAAGGACATCCTCGACGATCCCGAGCCGTCGGCCATCGACTTTCTCGACACGCTCAAACTCAACCTCTTCGCATCGGAAATAATCGTGTTCACCCCCACGGGCGAACTGCTGACGCTCCCGGCCGAGTCGACCGTGCTCGACGTGGCCTTCGCCCTGCACTCCGACCTGGGCACCCACTGCATCGCCGGCAAGGTCAACCATCGCCTGGTGCCCATCAGCACTAAGCTGCGCAGCGGCGACCAGGTGGAGGTGCTCACCTCGCAGTCACAGCAGCCTCAGCCCGAATGGATCAACTTCCTGGCCACGGCCAAGGCCAAGACGCGCCTGCGCAAGGCTCTGCTCAAGACCCGCCAGCCGGCCATCGCCAAGGGTCGCGAGATTATCGCCAAATTCCTGGCCGACAACGACCTGGAGGACAGCAACCTGATGCAGACCAAGCTCATGGGCCTGTTCCGCGTGCCCAACATCGACGAGCTCTGCTACCAACTCGGCAACGACGAGGTGGTGCTCAACGATTATGTGCTCAAGCAACTCAAAAAGGCCAACGAGAAGAGCAGCCCCTCGCTGCTGAAGAAGATCCTCAACCTCGGACGCGAGAAGCCCAAGGAGGCAGACCCCGAGCCCGAAAAGCCGGCCGAGAAACCGAAAATCAACTTCAAGGAGACGTACACCCTGCGCTACGACGACAAGGGCAACGCCAACTTCCGCACCGAGGGCTGCTGCGCCGCCATCCCCGGCGACGACGTGCTCGGCTTCGTTGACGAGAACGGCGAGGTGGTGGTGCACGCGCTCACCTGCCCGCGCGCCATGCTGCTCAAGTCGAGTTACGGCCCGCGAATACTTGCCACCCGATGGGAAACGGTCGACGACCGATTCCTGGCCCACATACGCATCGAGGGCATCGACCGCCACGGCATCCTGCAAGAACTTACGCACAACATCTCGATGCAGCTCAACATGGACATACGCAAACTCAGCATCGAGGCCGAGAATGAAGTGTTCGGCTGTGACCTGTGGGTACGCGTGGCCGACGTTGAGGTGGTCAAGGACCTCTGCGCCAAGATCAAAAAGGTGGAGGGCGTGCGCAGCGCCACGCGCATCCAGGACTGGGTGGTGCCAGCCATCGCCAAGACGCGCCCCGAAATCAATGACCCGCTCTGACAAATGAAGAAATACCTGCTAATCAACCTGCTCATGGCCCTCGGCGCCGTGGCTGTCATCACATATTTCTACCCCCGTGTCGACAAGACCGACTTCAAGGCCGAGGTCGGCAAGCCGTGGAACTACCCCAAGCTCGTGGCGCCGTTTGACATACCCATCAATCCCAGCGCCGAGCGCATGCAGGCCGTCGACGACTCGCTCGAGCGGTCGTTCGCCCCTATCTTCGTCAGGGACACCGACATGCCAGAGCCGATCATCACCACCCTCGTGGCCCAGTGGGGGCAGGACGACAACCCCTCGGAGCAGGAGAAGGCCATGCGCGCACGCGCAATCAAGTACATCAAGGATACATACCTCTATAACGAAATCATCACCAACGACTTCATGGGCCAGGTGAGCCAGGGTATGCTCCCGATGGTGCGCGTGGTCAATGGCCGCGAGGTGAGCAAGGAACCTACGCAGACCGGTGCGTTCATCTCTATCCGCCAGGTGGCCGACGAGATGCCCAAAAGCCTGAGCGCCGACACATCGGCCGCCCGCCAGTGGATGCGCAAAAACGGCATCGAAGAACTGCTGCAGCCCAACCTCGACTACGACCTCGAGGCCACCAACCTGCGCCGCGACGACGAGCGCAACGAGTTGAGCATCAAGATGGGAGCCGTGGTGTCGGGTGTAATCCTGCAGGGCGAGACCGTCATTGAGCGCGGCCAGGTAATCTCGGAGCAGGACTATACCAACCTGATGACTTACCGCCAGATGCTCATCGACGAGCAGAAAAGTTCGTCGCGAAGCACCCTGCTGCTGTGGCTCGGCCAGGGCCTGTACGTCGTTCTTATAATTGTGGCTCTGCTTTGCTACATCAGCTTCACCGCTCCCGACGTTTGGACCGACCGCAATAAGATGCTGTTTATCCTGCTGGGCATCACATTGATGTTCGTGGTGGCCATCGTGCTCAACAACAATATCGGGTACGGCGCGTTCATCGCCCCGTACGCCCTGCTTACCGTGCTGATGACCGTATTCTACTCCGTGCCGCTCAGCCTCTTCGCCTCGATGATGCTGATACTGCTGGCCGCCGGAGCAGTCGACCAGCCGCTCGAGCTCATGGCCATCGAGACTATGGCTGTGGTCGGCGCGGCCTACTCGCAGCGCGAGCTCACCAAGCGCTCGCAGATGCTGCGCACCGGCGCGTTCGTGCTTGCCGCTTCGCTCCTGGCCTACGTGGCCGTCGAACTGATGCGCAACGGCACCACCGTCGGCCTCAGCTGGCGCATGGTATGGTACCTGGCTGTCAGCGCGCTGCTCACGATGCCCGCCTTCATATTGATGGTGGCCATCGAGCGCGCCTTCGGATTCGTTTCCGTCGTTACACTCGTCGAACTTACCGACACCAACAATCCAGTGCTGCGCGAGCTATCGCAAGAGTGCCCGGGCACGTTCCAGCATGCCATGGCCGTATCCAACCTCGCCACCGACGCCGCCCTGCGCATCGGTGCCAACGAGCCTCTGGTGCGCGCCGGCGCCTTGTACCACGACATCGGCAAACTCTCCAATCCTAACTTCTTCACCGAGAACCAGAACGGCGTCAACCCACACGACGCTCTGCCACCCGAGCAAAGCGCGCGCGTAATCATCGGCCACGTCACCGACGGGCTGTACCGAGCCAATAAGATTGGGCTGCCTCAGGTGGTCAAGGATTTCATCCTCCAACACCACGGCCGCGGCCAGGCCAAGTACTTCTATTTCAACGCCTGCAAGGCCAATCCCGGCGTTGAGGTCGACCCCGCGCCCTACACTTACCCCGGCCCCAACCCGCAGACCCGCGAGACGTCACTGCTGATGATGGCCGACTCCGTGGAGGCTGCCTCCCGCTCCCTGCCCGAACACACCACTGAGGCCATCACGGCACTGGTCAACAAGATAATCGACGGCCAGATTGCCGACGGGCTGCACAGCGAGTCGACCCTCGAGTTCCGCGATGTACCCCTCATCAAGGCAGCGTTCATCAAGCGCCTCAGCACCATCTATCACGCACGCGTCAAATATCCTGACAAACCCAAGTCATGATTACGATAATAGCAGCCATCACCCGCGACCACGCTTTGGGCCGCGGTGGCGACATGATCTACCACATATCCGCCGACCTCAAGCGCTTCAAGCAAATCACCATGGGCCATCCCGTCGTGATGGGTCGCCGCACCTACGAGTCGCTCCCCCGCGGCCCTCTGCCCGGCAGGCGTAACCTCGTAATCACGAGCAATCCCCTCAGCATCACGCTGCCCGAAGGCGCCGTCCTGGCTCCAGACACCACCCTGGAGACCTACCCTACCCTCGCCGCCGCCCTCGAGGCAGCCGGCCCCGACCCGATGATAATAGGCGGAGGCCAGGTCTACGCCCAAGCC
>CAMWUM010000042.1 GCA_947177435.1 uncultured Muribaculaceae bacterium | reverse complement strand
AAGCGACCGCCCTGCTGCTGCTCGACGTTGGGCAGCGTGCCGTCGGCATACGAGATGCGGTTTTGCACCTCGACGGCAGCCTCGTCGACATCGGTGCCGTTTTCAAACGTAATGGTCAGATTATAACTGCCGTCAGAGCCCGAGGTGGAGCTCATGTAGAGCATGCCGTTGACGCCGTTGACCTGCTCCTCGATGGGCACGCCCACGGCGCGGGCCACGGTCTGCGCGTCGGCTCCGGGATAGGTGGCGCTCACCATCACCGTCGGGGGCGTGATGTCGGGATACTGGGCCACGGGCAGCGATTTGTAGCACAATACTCCGGCAAATACCATAAGCAGTGCTATGACGGTGGCAAAAATCGGCCTACCGATAAAGAATTTTGAGAACATAAGCCGACGGTTTTATTTGGTGAGGACAGGGTCGATGGTCTCGCCGGAGCGCACTTTGAGCAGCGCTTTGGTCACATAGCGCTCGCCCGGGCGAATGCCGGCGGTGATGATGCGCAGAGAGTCCTGGTACAGGTCGCCAACCTGGACGGTGGTGTGGTGCACGACGTTCTGGTCGTCGACCGTGTACAGATAGTAGCCAAGCTGGTCAGAGCCGAGCGAAGCGTCCTTGACAAGGATGGCGTGCGGGGCGACGCCGTAGGGGAGCGAGACGGACACGTACATGCCGTTGCGCAACTCGTTGTCCTTGTTGGTGAGGTTGCCAATAAACTGTATCGAGGCAGTGGAGCCATCGACGCTCGGCGATGCGTAATACAGGTCGGTCGTATAATCGTTGCGCAGTTTTTCGCGGAATGTCAGCGGCACGTTGCGGTAGAGGTCGTCGCTCAGTCCGCCGGTCTTGCCGATAAGCTTCTCGTACTCCGAGTCGCTGATTGAGAAGTTGGCCTGGAGGGCCGAATTGTCGTAGATCGTGGCCAGAGTCACAGCCGCGCCTTCACCGCCGACGTAGTTGCCCGCGTCGATAAGGCTCTCGGTGATGTAGCCCGACATCGGAGCCGTCACGGTGCAGTGGCTGAGGTTCTCGCGGGCCGTCGACAGCGACGCCTGCGCAGTCTTAACCGATGCCTCGGCCTGCTTGAGATTGCTCTCGGCCTGCGCCACCTGCATGGCGCTCACGGCATCGCCCTCGAACGCCTTGCGCATCGCCGCCAGCTGGCGGGTGTAGTAATCGCGCTGGCTCTCGGCCGTGGCGAGCGAGGCTTCGGCCTGCTGCACAGCATCGCGGTAAGTGGTGGATTCAAGGGTGAAGAGCACCTGGCCCTTCTGCACGTACTGGCCTGCCGTGTAGTTCTGGGTGAGTATCTTGCCGTTTGTGCGCGCCACCACGTTGGCCATGTTGGCCGACGTAATCACGCCGGGTAGGCTCTTGTAGAGCACCACTGAGTCGGTCACGGCCTCGGCCACCTGCACTTTCAGCGGCGCGTCGGCATTGCCATGCTTGGCCTTTTTGCCGGAGCAGCCTGCAAAGACTATCTGCATGGCCACGGCGCAGCAGAGGAGTATCGCGTTGAGGGATTTTGCTTTCATCGCTTGTATGGTATTATATTGTTATCATTATTGTATTATGCCTCCGCCGAGGGCTTTGTAAAGCGTAATTTGGGCCGAATACACGCTGCCAGTGGCCGATGCCAGCGACAGCTGGTTTTCGAGATAGGCAGCCTGCGCGTTGGTCACATTGAGAAAGTCAGAGAGGCCGTCCTTGTACAGCTGCACCGACAGGCGGTATGTGTTTTCGCTCTCGTCCACAGCGCTTTGCAGGGCCTTTACTTGGTCGACAGCCGCATTGTACAGGGTGATGGCGTTTTCCACTTCCTCCACGGCAGTCATCACCGTCAGGTTGTAGTCGTCGGTGGCAGCCTCGAGCTGCAGCTTGGCCTCCGCCACATTGTTGCTGCGGGCGAAGCCGTCGAACACAGTCCACGACAGTGTGGCTCCGACTGAATACTCCATGCTATTCTTGCCAAACAGATTGCTGGCATCGTGGGCCGATGTGCCGATGCTGCCCGTAAGCGCCAGGGCCGGCAAGAAATCTTTGCGCGCCACGCCTATCTGAGCGGCATACTGGGCGAGCTGCATCTCAGCCTCAACGATGTCGGGGCGCCGGCGCAGCAAATCCATCGGTATGCCCGGCGACAGCACGGCCGGCGCCGGCTGCATTGCCTGCGACTGCTCCAGCAGCCTCGGCGCCAGGCTTTCCGGATACACGCCAGCAAGTATCGCAATCGAGTTGGCCATGGTGCGGATTGACGCTTCGAGGGCCGGGAGCGACGATTGCGTAGTGTAGAGCGAGGTCTTGGCCTGCGACACCTCCAGCCCCGTGCCGAGGCCGGCCTCGTGGCGCAGTTCGGTCATCCTTACGTTGGCCTTCTGCACCTCAATGTGCTGGAGGGTAATGCGATATTGCTCCTGGTAGGTGCGCAGCTGGAAATAATCCGATGCGAGCTCAGAGCATAGCGATACTATCACGCCATCGTACTCGGCGCGGCTCACCTGCACGCCCGCCTTGGCGGCTTTGGCCTTGGCTGCCACACGCCCAAACACGTCTATTTCCCAATTTACATTGGCACCGGCATTGAAATAGCTGCCCGTGTGCGATGCCGTGGCGGGGTTGGACGCAGCGCCTGCGCTGCGCGATTCGTTCCATCCGGCCGACACACCCACCTGCGGATACAGCGACGCGCGTGCGGCAGTGACTTGGCGCTTAGCCAGTTCGATGCGTTTAAGGGCAGCAGTCGCATTGTAATTGTTGGCCTCGGCCATGGCGATAAGGCTGTCGAGCAGGGGGTCATTATATTGCTTCCACCAGGGGTCGTCTGCAGGGGCCGTCTGCATGTATTCGGGCTGGTATTGCCAGCGCTCGGGGAGGCCGTCAGCGTCGACGGCCGAATCGTGCACGGCGGACGTTTTCGTCTCAGATTTCGCCTGGAAATTTGAGCCAAAAAGCAGCACGGCTGATAGTAACAAAACGTAGTGAGTCTTCATATATAGTTGAACGTGTTTATATTATATACGTCGCCAAATCCCAAAAAGTTCGCCTTTGAGCGTGTGAATCCGCCCTCTGCAGCAGCTACGCATCACCGTATGCACGGCTCCAATTTGACTGATTTTTAGCAGAAAATGAAATTTTAGCACTGGAGAAGGCGGTTTATTGGAAATTTTTCGCTAACTTTGTGGATTGAAAATTTAGACACGTTTTAATATTTGCAGCTTATGAAGAAATTCTTTACTCTTGTACTGGCAATCACCGCTTCCGCACTGTCGATGATGGCGGCTGATATACTATATTTTGGCAATACACCCGTCAAGGATGGCGACACGTATACCGTTAATCCTGTCGTAGATTTTCAGGATGGCGATTATGTGGAATACAAGCAAGACGCTGACCTCTTTTTCCACGGTACTGTCGGACAGTCGTTTACTGTGGAGGTGACCTCGACCGAATCGGTGCAGGTCTGCGCCCTCGACGGCCAATGCGCCTTTACCACTCCCGGCCAGCCGCTCGTCAAGACCGGCTCGATTAAGAAGGATATGGAGAGCGCGATGATTGACAACACCGGCGAGCTTGCCGACCTCAAGCCCAACACCATCAATGTGAAAGTTACCTCGGGCGGCACCACCGTCAGCTGCACCGTAATCTTCACCACTGACCCCGCCGGCGCCGGCGTAAAGGCCGCAGCGGCTGAGGAATACGTGCGCATGGCTTCGGGCAACACCCTGGCATACAGCATCAACGGCGCATCCACCCTGCAGATTTACGCCATGACCGGCGCGCAGGTGGGCCGCTACCGCATCGAGGGCAAGGGCACCGTCAACCTCGGCTCGCTCCCCAAGGGCGTGTACATCTACACCGACGGCAGCCACAAAGGCAAATTCGTGGTGCGTTGATTAAATGCGGGCCTCCAGGTCCGCATTTAGCGTTTTTTTAAATGGTGGCACAAAAAAAATAGCTAACTTTGCGCCACTGCATCTGCCCCGATAGTTCAACGGATAGAATAGAAGTTTCCTAAACTTTTGATTGGAGTTCGATTCTCCATCGGGGTACTACGACATTCCCGACTATGAAAAAACTGATGGTTCTCATTGCAGCGTGTGCCTTGGCCCTTGCGGCGCAGGCCGAGGGGTTATGTTGGCTGCAAACCTCGCATGACTTCGGCGCGTTCAGCGAAAATCTGGTGGAGGTCGAGACCGATTTCAAATTCGTAAATGACACGGCCGAGCCTGTGATGATCACGCAGGTGGCCAGTTCGTGCGGCTGCACGGTACCCAGCTACGACACCGACGCCGTGGCCCCCGGCGACACGGCCACCATCAAGGTGAAATTCAACGCTATCGGCCGCCCGGGCCGATTTACCAAGCACGTGTACGTGCGCACCACCGCCAATCACGACCGCACACGCCTGACAATCAACGGCGTAGTTATCGGCAACGCGTCCACCATCTCCACGCGCTATCCCGTGGACCGCGGCCCGCTGAAGTTTGAGCACGGAGCGGCGATGGTCGGCAAGGTCAACGCCCGCAGCATCAAGTCGACGTTTGTCGACATCTACAACCAGTCGCATGACTCGCTCAGGCTCGAGTTCGCCAACGTGCCCGAGTTCATCACCATCGGCGTCAACCCCGAGGCCCTGCCGCCGGGAGAGATGTCGGTGCTCAACGTATTTTTCAACGCCGCCACAGCCAATGAGTACGGCATCGTCACCGACTCGGTGCAGATCAGCGTGCAGCCTGGCGGCCCCACGTTCTTCTTCCCCGTGGTGGGCATCGTCGAGGAGGATTTCAGCAAGCTCACGCCCGAGCAGCTCGCCTCAGCCCCGCAGGTTGTCATCGTCGGCGACCGCTTCGACCTCGGCAAGGTGCCCCTGGGCTCCACCAACACCGTCGAGGCGTCAATCGAGGTGCAGAACCAAGGCAAGAATCCGCTGATCATACGCCGCGCCTACTCGCAGGACCCGGCCATCAGCGTGCGCGTGGACAAGAACGAAATCAAGCACGGCAAGAAAGCCAAGATAACCGTAACGTTCGATCCCTCGACCCAGCCGTCAGGATTGATTAACAGCCGCATAACCATCATTACCAACGACCCCTCGCAGCCTACGCGCTCGATTCGCGTGGTGGGCGAACGAAAATAGCATGAAAAGCCGCCTCCGCATATCGCTGATGCTCATGACCTTAATGGCCATCGTATGCTCATGCGGCACCAGCAAGCGCGCCCAGCAGTCGACCGAGGATGCCATCATCTCCGACCTGCAAGGCCTGCTCATCGAGCAAGGCACATGCGAGAGGCTGCTGCTCACCGAGGCTTTCGGCTGGCAAGGCACGCCCTACAAGTCTGGCGGCACCACACGCCGAGGCGTAGACTGCTCCGGATTCGTGATGCAGACATACGTCAACTCGCTGGGCATCAAGCTGCCGCGTACCAGTGCCGCGCAGGCCAAGTTTTGCAAGAAGATTAAGAAAAAAGATATGGTGCCGGGCGACCTCGTGTTCTTCAACACCAGCGGCAAGGACGTCTCGCACGTAGGCATTTACATCGGCCAGGACCGATTCATCCACGCATCATCGTCAAAAGGCGTGATAGTCAGCCATCTCGACCAAGAATACTGGCACAAGCGCCTGGTACAGTGCGGCCGCGTGCCGCCGTACACCGCCCTGCTCAAACGCGAGCACCGCATCGCAAAAAAACAAAAACACCTATCGACGGATGCACATGTACTCCCCCATCGATCCGGGGGCCACGGAATAGATCTGCAAGCCCCAGCCCATCTCGGCTGCGCGTCCGGCCAGGGGGTAGCCGTAGGGGGTGCTGAATATGCTGTAAGTGCTGTGGCATACAGGGCATTCGGCGTAAGTCTCGCCGCTAACGACCCTGATGCGCACATCAGTGCGGCACTCCACCGGACAGGCCATGTCATAAGCCACGGCGATGCCGTTGACGTCGCACGCCAGCAACACGCCGCCGTAGCCCGTCTGAGCCAGCTGGGTGTAAGGAAAGCCCGAGGGCTGCCTCTCGGGCTTGATGAAGTAGCGGTAATCGAGAGCGCCGCCCACGCCGTACACCTGCCACTCGCCGATGGTGTTGAATGGCACGTACACGGCCGTCGGAGGTATGCGGTCGTCATCGATGGTATGGCAGCCGGTGGCAGCCATAGCCATCAACAATGCACCGGATAGCGCCGCTGCGGTCAATCCTCTCATCCCACAATCTTTGCGACCACGTCGCTGAGCATCTCCACAGCCTTCTTCAGCTGCGGGCCGACCATCGGACGCAGCATAGCGGGCAGGTCGATGTCGATGCTGCACGTGGCCTCGGTCTTGTCCTCGGTCAGCGCCTTGAGGTCGATGGTGAGGTCCAGAGCCACGGGCAGGCCCGAAGCCTGCATCTTGATGGCCTGGGCCGAACGCTCGGCCACGACAAACGTCATGGTGCCTATCTGCTTGGTATCGAATGAGATTGAGTCGGCCGTAAAGGTCACGCCGCCCAACTTCTCACGCTCCTCGGCGGGCAGCATGTCCACCCACTGGTTGAGCGCCGTGAGGTCGGCAAATTTGTCGGCAATCGCCTGAGCCGGCTTGTCGACGACAAACGGCTTACCTGAATATTTTGACATAATACGCTATGTGTTAGAGTGTCGAAGGCTTGGCGGGAACCCAGTTGGCGGGATCGCTGCGCCATTCTTTGAGGGTGGCCACGTCGGCCGGGGTGATATAGTCTGACTCGACGGCAGCCTCAAGCATCGAGCTGTAGTTGGAGAGGGTGACAAGCTTGACGCCGGCCTTCTCAAAGTTCTGCTCAGCCACGGGGAATCCGTAGGTGAAGATGGCCACCATGCCGATTACTTCGCATCCGGCGGCGCGTACAGCCTCGACGGCTGCCAGGCTCGACTTGCCGGTGGAGATGAGGTCCTCGACGATCACCACCTTCTGGCCGGGTCGCAGATTGCCCTCAATCAGGTTCTCCAGGCCGTGGTCCTTGGGAGTGGCGCGGATGTATGCGAAAGGCACGCCGAGTGTATCGGCCACGAGCGCGCCCTGGGCGATAGCGCCGGTAGCAACGCCGGCCACAGCCTCGGGATAACCGAAATGCTCGACAATCAGACGCGACAGCTCCACCTTGATGAGCGAGCGCAGGTCAGGGTAAGAGAGAGTCTTGCGGTTGTCAGTATAGATTGGCGAGTTCCAGCCGGAAGCCCAGGTGAAAGGGTTGGCGGGCTGGAGGATGATGGCCCGAATCTTGAGCAAGCGCTCGGCAATGATGCGGTCTACGGTTTTCATAAGGGCAAGGAATGTATAAGTTGGTTTATTTCTACTGCAAAGTTACGACAATTCTTTGTTTTTTCAACACCACCCCAGCAACATTTTCAAAAATTTCTCCCACCCAACATTTTCAGAGGGAGTTAATCCAGGAGATAATGTCGCGGACGACTTCTTCGGAGATGGTTTCCTCAATCGTACCGTATTCGGCAGGCATGCCGGTCTGGGCGTGCTGCAGCATGTGGTTGAGGCCTGGGTAAATGATGGTAATGCGGGGCGTATCGGACGGGAGCAGGCACTCGAGGGCTGTGATGTTGGGCTCGGCTATCACTTGGCGGTCGAGCTCACCATTTACGGCCATCACCGGCACGCGGATTCGGCCAATGGCCTCAGCCGGGTCGTAGGCAAGCATATAATCTAACCATGGGGTACGGAGGGCAGCTGCATACAGTAAGTTAGTCGCCAACGCCTCATCCTCTTCGGCGATGTCGAAATCTTCATCACCGTCCATATTATATATTTTGCCGATGTTTTCCATCAAGGCGCGCTCTGCCTGTTGTTTGTCACAACCTTGCAGGTGGCCACTGTCTAATATAAACTGAATCACCACGCGCATGCCCTTGAGGTATTTGTCAAGACTCTCTTCGCTGATGGTTCCGCGCAGCAGAGCCTCGTTTTGCAGCATAAGCACCGAGTCGCCGCGCAGGGAAGGACCCGCAAGCGACACGATAAAGTCGGCGCTGCCCTCGGCTGCGAGCATGTAGGCGATGGTGCCTCCCTCGCTGTGCCCGATGACGCCCACGCGGCCAGCCTTGTCAAAGTTGGCTCGCGCCCAATCGATGGCCGCCTTGGCGTCTGCGGCGAAGGTTGCGGTCGTGGACGAGTCGGTTTCGCTGTCGTCATCAGGCCGGCCGAAGGTGCGGTCATCATACCTGAGCGACGCTATGCCGCTCTTGGCCAGACGGTCGGCCAGCACGGCAAACGGCTTGTGGCCCATTATCTCCTCGTCGCGGTTCTGCGCGCCGCTGCCCGAGACAAACACCACCAAAGGAAACTCTTTGAATGCCGGCATATTGTACTGCACCGGCAGCGTGAGCGTGCCGGCCAGCACGGTCGAATCCATGGGGTTGACGATGCTCACCTCGCGCGTCTGGTATGGGTACGGAGGCTTGGGCGTCTGGGGCCTGGGCGGGATGTACTCGCCCGGCACAAGCGCCAGGTCGAGCGTCATGCCCCCCTGGCTGAACTTGCCCTCGATGCGCCCCTCGGCCACCACGCCCCGGAAATCGGCGCCAACGACCTGTATGTCGACCCGCAGCGTGTCGCCGCTCAGGCTCGCCTCGGCGGGGATGCCCTTGGCTCCCTGCATCGGCGAATCGAGCGTCGCCGTGATGCTGTCGCCATCCTGCTCAAAATTAAACACGACAGGCAGCCCCTGGCCGCCCACTGACAACTCGCCATGCCACGGCCCGGCAATCTGCGCCTGAGCCACAATCGCGCCGACGGCGCATACAGCCGCCGCCAGCCAAGCTTTTATCTTCATTTTCATATCGGCAAAGATAATGCTTTTTATCCACATATACAAAAAAACGGCAGCGCCGCCCGGTGAGGGGCGGCGCTGTTGCGTATGAGAGGATTGGGGGGATTACTTAACGATGACCTTGGTGGCTACGCCGTTGGCAACGCGGATGCAGGGCTGGCCCACTGCGGGCTTGGCCAGGCGCACGCCTTGCAGGCTGTAGTACTCAGCACCGTCCTCAGCGTCGATGGCGTTGATGCCGTCGAACTCAGCCACAAGCTTGAAGGCGAGGGTCTCTACGTTGAAGGTGATCTTGGCGTTAGCGGGGATCTCAACTGCGGTCTTGGCATTGCCGGGGCCGCCGTTGCCGTCAACGAAGGTGTACTCTACGTTGGGCTCGATGGGAGCGGCGTCGTAGGTGTAAGATACGCTCCAATCGGCGTTGGCGATCTTGAACTCAGCGCCGGCGGGCATTGCCTCGGCTACGGTGAGGGTGTAGGTGACTTCGTCGGCGGTCTCGAACTTGAGCGAAGTGCCCCAGTCGTTGATCGAGCCGCGGAGGTAGAGCTCCTTGGACGAAGCGGGAGCCTCGCCTACGTAGGTCTTGCCGTTCTCGAATGCGAGGTCGGCGGTCTGCTGGCCGTTGCCATTGCTGAAGATGATGCTGGTGGGCTCGAAATTGGTGATGGTGTAGCTCCAGACGTCAGCTTCGCCCTTGGTCATTTCTTCGCCGGGCCAAGCTGCAAGGTTGGCATCGTCGTTCCAAACGTAAGCGTAAACGGTCTCCCACTGCGAAGCGGAGTTGTCGAAGTATACGGTGTACTCGGCGGCGGGCTCGGCAGCCACGATGTCGGCCTCGCTGCGCGGAGCGAGCATGAGCATGCCGTAGTTGACGATCACACCGGTCACCTTGCTAACGTTAACGGGGAACTCGTAGTCCTCGGGGAGCGAGTAGAAGGGATCGGTAACGAGGATCTGATTATCGCCCTCAGCGATGATGAGCATACCCTCCTCGTTGGTGATGGTCAGGCTCTCAGAGGCGGTGAAGGTGGCGAGCTTGTTGACGTTGGCGGTCTCAAGGGCCTGGGCCACGGTCATAGCGGCGCCGTAGGTTACGTCCACGTCAACCGACGAGGTGATGTCCACGTCGGCCTCCATGGCCATGAACATGCCGCCCTCGAAGTAAGTGCCGACAATCGAGCCGGTCACGGCCTTGCCCTGTGCCATGTCGGCGATCTCGGCGTAGTCGTAGTCCTCGTTCATGACGTAGAGCTGCATAGCGGCGGTAACGTCCTCGACGAAGATGGTGCCGGCGTTTTCGGCGACGTAGGTCACCTTGGCGTCGGTCAGGATGAGCTTGACGTTCTGAGCCTCTTCCTCGGAGAGGTTAGCCATGGCGGCGATGTTGTCGCAAACCACGGGCTCAGCCACTACTTCTGCGGGCACGTAGAGGATGCTGTTGACATAGCACGGACCGTGCATCATCATGCCGTCGCTCTTGAGGAGAGCGAAGATGTCGAACGTCTTGGTTTCGCCATCAACC
>CAMWUM010000041.1 GCA_947177435.1 uncultured Muribaculaceae bacterium | reverse complement strand
ATATTGTATCGGGTGTGAAAGAGCGCCTTGCAGACGTGCTTATGTCCGTTTCATGGCGAGAGATTGCAAGGTCATATTTCGGAAAATCGAGTTCGTGGCTATATCACAAACTTGATGGAATTGACAGCCTTGGCGGTTTTACGCAGGAAGAGGCCCAACAACTCCGACTGGCACTCGTTGACTTGTCGGACCGCATCAAGGTGGCTGCCGAAAGGATTTGATTGTCTGCAAATTCCTCTTTCGCATTCCCACACTTCCCATCAAAATTAGCACAAAATGGGGAAAAGGCTTTGATAATGTTTTTTTTTGTTGTAACTTTGCCGCGAAGATATAACCAATCTTTTGCAGAAAGATGAACACAGAAATTGATTGGGGCAGTCTATCTTTTGGATACATGCCCACTGACTACAACGTGCGCTGCACATACAAGGACGGCAAGTGGGGCGAAATCGAAGTAAGCGCCTCGCCTTACATTCCTATCCACATAGCCGCCACCGGCCTGCATTACGGGCAGGAAATCTTCGAAGGCCTCAAGGCTTTCCGAGGCAAGGACGGCAAGGTGCGTATCTTCCGCCTCGATGAGAACGGCAAGCGCCTGCAGTCGTCGGCGCACGGCCTGCTGATGGAGCCCGTGCCCGCATATCTGTTTCGCGAGATGGTGCTGATGGCCGTCAAGCTCAACGAGCGTTTCATCCCGCCTTACGGCACCGGCGCCTCGCTTTACATCCGCCCGGTCGAGTACGGCTCGAGCGCGCAGGTGGGCGTCAAACCCGGCAAGGAGTACACGTTCATTGTGTTCGTCACCCCTGTGGGCCCCTACTTTAAGACAGGATTCAAGCCTACGAACATCTGCATCATGCGCCAGTATGACCGCGTGGCTCCACAGGGCACAGGCCGCTGGAAGGTGGGCGGCAACTACGCCGCTTCGCTTGAGTCGGGCGAAAAGGCCCACTCGATGGGCTATTCGGCTGTGCTATTCCTCGATCCCAAAGAGAAGAAATACCTCGACGAGTGCGGCCCGGCCAACTTCTTCGCCATCAAGGACGGCAAGTACATCACTCCGGCCAGCGACTCGATCCTGCCCTCGATCACCAACAAGAGCCTGCAGCAAATAGCCAAGGACATGGGCATCGAGGTTGAGGCTCGCCACATCACGGTCGACGAGCTCGAGTCAGTTACTGAGGCCGGCGCATGCGGCACCGCCGCTGTGATTTCTCCCGTAGGCGAAATCGACGACCTCGACACTGGCAAGAAGTATGTCATCGCCAAGGACGGCGTGCCCGGTCCGATCTCTACCGCCCTCTATAACACGCTGCGCGGCATTCAGTTAGGCGATGTTGAGGACACTCACGGTTGGAACACCATCGTGGAGTTTGATTGATGGTTGACTACAACTCATTTATAGACAAATATTACGAATCAGGATCTCGCTTGCGCGAAATCCTGATTCTACATTCGCGGCAGGTGGCTGACATGGCTCTTGCCATCAATGCTGATCGAGGCCTTGGCCTTGATCCCGCCCAAGTAGAGGCGGCAGCCATGCTTCACGATGTGGGGATTTGCCGCTGCGATGCCCCCGGGATAGAGTGCCATGGCTCCGAGCCGTACATCATGCATGGAGTGATTGGCGCACGCATGCTCAGGCAGAACGGAATGCCCGAGTGGGCCGCCCGAGTGGCCGAGCGCCACACCGGAGCGGGGCTGTCGCCGCAAGACATCGCAGAGCAGCGTCTGCCGCTGCCCCCGGGCGATTACATGCCCCGCACGCAGTTGGAGCGGCTGATCTGCTATGCCGACAAGTTTTACTCAAAGAGCGGCTCGATGGAGCGAAAGCCGCTCGAGGCCGTGCGCCGGTCGATGCTCAAGCATGGGCCCGAGACGCTGAGCCGCTTTGACGCTCTTCACAACGAGTTTGGCGCATGATCGATTTTCTGATAGAGATTGACGAGAAGGTGCTTCTCTTCTTCAACAGCTTTCACTGCACGTGGGCCGACCATTTCATGATGGACATCACGGGCCGCGGCATCTGGATTTGTTTTTACGTGGTGCTCGCCATTGCTATGATATGGCGTTACGGCTGGCTGCACGGCTTGGCCATTGTGGCTTTGCTGGGCCTGGCGGTGGGATGCGCCGATATGATTGCTGACAAGTTGGTGCGTCCTTATTTCGAGCGACTTAGGCCATCAAACTTAGAGAATGAATTGAGCGCCCTCGTGCACATCATCACTGACGCAAAGCACCCCGAGGGCTATCGCTCGTCGGCCTATGGATTCCCGTCATGCCACGCGGCCAACACCGTGGCGTTGGCTGTGGCCTCGTGCCTGGTGATGCGCAACGGCTGGTACGCCGCGTTCATCTTCATTTGGGCGGGACTGCTTTGCTATTCGCGTATCTACCTGGGCGTGCATTACCCGGGCGACATCATAGTCGGCTCGATGATTGGCGGTCTTGTCGGCCTTGGCCTTGGCTTCATCGCCACGCTGCTTGCAAAGTCGGGTAGGGTGCCCAAGAGGTCGACCGGGGTGGAAACATTTACGGCTGTTCTGCCCGTGGCGGTGGGCGTGCTCACGTTCGCCTATGCGGCGTTCCGCACCTATTTATAATGGCGGAATGCTTCTAAACAGCCCAAATTGGATATAAATGTGGACTAAAATGCCATAAAGCGCGCTTTTTATCGGTATTTATAGCGCTTATGTGAAAAAAAATTGCCAACTTTGCAAAAAATTCAGCCACGGTTCTGCCTGGCTCCTATCTTTTTTGTATATTTATGGAATTTTCAGCTGAAAGCATTGCTGCGTTAATCAAGGGAAAAGTTGAGGGCGACCCCCAAGCCGCCGTCTACACTTTTGCCAAGATTGAAGAGGGCCATCCTGGCGCGTTGTCGTTCCTGGCCAATCCTAAATACACTCATTTCATCTATGAGACCAAGTCGACTATCGTGCTGGTAAGCAACGATTTTGTCGCAGAAAGACCTATAACCGCCACATTGATTCGCGTACAGGATCCATACGAAGCCATAGCCCATCTGCTCGAGATTGTCAAGCAGGCCACCACGCAACTGCCCACCGGTGTGGAGCAGCCGTCGTTCGTGGCCGAGGGCGTAGACCTGCCCCAGGGCGTGTACGTCGGCGCCTTTGCCTATATCGGCCGTGGCGCAAAGCTCGGCAAGGACGTGAAGATTTATCCGCAAGCCTATGTGGGCGAGGGTGTTGAGATTGGTGAAGGCACCATCATCAATCCAGGCGTGAAGATTTACCACGGCTGCAAGATCGGCAAGCGCTGCATCATCCACTCGGGCGCTGTGATTGGCGCCGATGGATTCGGGTTCGCACCCGACGCTGATGGCACGTACAGCAAGATTCCCCAGATGGGCATCGTTGAGATTGGCGACGACGTTGAGATTGGCGCCAACACCACCATCGACCGCGCCATGATGGGCGCAACCCGCCTGGCCAACGGCGTCAAGCTCGACAACCTCATTCAGATTGCCCACAACGTGCAGGTTGGCCGCAACACGGCCATGGCCGCCCAGGCTGGCATCGCCGGATCAGCCAAGATCGGCGACAACTGCATGATTGGCGGACAGGTGGGCGTGTCGGGCCACATCACCATCGGCAATCGCGCACAGATCGGTGCTCAGGCCGGTATCCCCAACTCGGTCAAGGAAGGCGTGCGCCTGCTGGGCACGCCCGCCGTGCCGGCTCTCGATTTCGCCAAACAGTGCGCGTTGATGAAGAGACTGCCCGACCTGTTCAACCGCGTCGAATCTCTCGAAAAACAGAAAAAATAAACAACCTAAGCATATGAAGCAAACCACCCTGCAGGACTCTTTCGTCCTCGAAGGCAAAGGCCTCCACACCGGCCTGCAAATCAAAGCGGAGTTCTGCCCCGCGCCTGTCAACCATGGTTATAAGATACAGCGAGTAGACCTCCCCGGCGAGCCCGTGATCGACGCCGTGGCCGAAAACGTAGTAGACAGCAACCGCGGCACTGTGGTGGCCGTGGGCGATGCGTCGGTATCGACCATCGAGCACAGCATGGCAGCCCTCTACGCCCTGGGCGTAGACAACGTGCTCATCAAGGTCAACGCCCCCGAATTGCCTATCCTCGACGGCAGTTCCAAGCCTTGCGTCGATGCCATCCAGAAAGTGGGTATCGTAGAGCAGGACGCCGACAAGGATTTCTATGTGGTAAAGCATAAGATCGAAGTTGTTGATCCGGAGACGGGCGCCAAGATAATGGTGCTCCCCGATGACGAATTTTCAGTCGAGGTCAAGGTCAACTTCAACTCGCCCGTGCTCTCCAATCAGTATGCTTCGATGGAGCATGTGCAGGACTTCGTCGACGAGATTGCCTCGTCGCGCACCTTCGTTTTCGTGCGTGAGATTGAGCCTCTGCTTGCCGCCAACCTCATCAAGGGCGGCGACCTGGAGAACGCTTTGGTAATATACGATTCTCCGCTCTCGCAGGAGCAGCTTGACCACATCGCCGACCTCATGGGTGTGCCTCACCGCAAGGTGTCGGAGTACGGCTTCATCAACGATTTCGACCTGGTGGCCTCCAACGAGCCCGCTCGCCACAAGCTGCTCGACGTGGTGGGCGACATCGCCCTCATCGGCCGTCCGCTCAAAGGCAAGGTGATCGCCACCAAGCCCGGCCATACGATCAACTGCCGCTTCGCCAAGCAGATCCGCCGTGAGATCAAGCGCCAGCACGTGCAGGCTCCCATCTACGATCCGAATGCCACCCCGCTGATGGACAACGTGCAGATCCGCGCCTCGCTGCCTCACCGCTATCCGTTCCTGCTGGTCGACAAGATTATCGACCGCGGCGCCAGCTACATCGTCGGCGTTAAGAACGTCACCACCAACGAGCCTTTCTTCCAGGGCCACTTCCCCCAGGAGCCCGTCATGCCCGGCGTGCTTCAGATAGAGGCAATGGCCCAGACCGGCGGCCTGCTCGTGCTCGGCACGGTTGAGGACCCCGAGAAGTACTCCACATATTTTATGAAGATAGACAACGTGAAATTCCGCCAGAAGGTTGTGCCCGGCGACACGTTGATATTCCACGTTTCCTTTATGACCGAGTTGCGCCGCGGATGCGCGCAGATGAAAGGCCTCGCCTTTGTGGGCGAGAAGGTAGTCTGTGAGTGCGAGTTCATGGCTCAAATCGTAAAAAACAAGTAAAAAAGAGATGAACCAACCCTTAGCATTCATCCATCCTGACGCAAAGCTCCACCCCAGCGTGGTAGTCGAGCCTTTTGTCACCATCGGGCCAAATGTTGAGATCGGCGAAGGTACGCACATCTACAGCAGCGCCACCATTATGGAGGGCACTCGCATCGGCAAAAATTGCAACATATTTCCCAGCGCCGTAGTAGGCGCCGTGCCCCAAGATTTGAAATTCCGCGGTGAGGACACACTGGCCATCATCGGCGACAACACCACCATCCGCGAGTGCGCCACCGTGCACCGCGGTACTGCCTCCAAAGGCAAGACAGTGGTGGGCGACAACTGCCTGATCATGGCTTACTGCCATGTGGCGCATGACTGCCGCGTGGGCAACCACGTGATCATGTCTAACGCTACCCAGCTCGCAGGCGAGGTGGTGGTCGACGACTGGGCCATCATCGGCGGCGGCACACTCGTGCATCAGTTCTGCCACATCGGCGGCCACGTGATGCTCCAGGGCGGTGTGCACATCAATCAGGACATCCCGCCTTACATCCGCGTGGCTCACGAGCCTGCGGCATTCTGCGGCATCAACAATATCGGCCTCAAGCGTCGCGGATACTCCGACGAGACCATCAACGAGATTATGGACATCTATCGCATGATCTACTACGGTGGCCTCAACTTCTCCGACGCCATAGCCAAGGTCGAGGCCGAGATGCCTGCCAGCGAGGTGCGCGACCAGATTATCGATTTCGTGCGCCATGCCGAGCGCGGCATCATCCGCGGCACCAAGCATTGACATATTTCCATTCAGCGCAATGTGGGACCGGGAGCTCGTCGCGTGGCCACGCATGAGGGCCATGAGGAAAGTCCGGGCAGCACAGAGCAGCGTACTCTCGCGAGGAGAGCTATCGGCAACGGTAGAGTAGTGTGACAGAAAACAACCGCCGGGACCCTCCCGGCAAGGGTGAAAAGGCGGGGTAAGAGCCCACCGGACGCCACAGCGATATGGCGTGCCGCACATCTTGCGCGCTGCAAGGCCAAGCAAACCGGCGCATATGGGTTGCTCGCTCATTGCCGGCGGGTAGGCCGCTTAGATAAATGACGGGCGGCGACGCGCGTTTCCCCCCGGGGATAATGCCGGCGCCACATAACTCGGCTTATACCTGGTCCCTCCATTGCCGCTGATTTTCAATTTTCCATTCTCCATTTTCAATTTTCCATTTCATTCTATGGCTGACTGGTGGACATCTCCCCTCGAGGACGAAAGCGGCAAGCTCGTGATGGTCACGGGCCGTGCCGACGTTGACAAATTTCGTGACAATCCCCGCTATAAGATACGCATCGAGGTGACGCTCCCTTATGAGGCCACACCGTCGGGCATGCCCACCGAGGACGCTTCCAAGCTGATTGACGACGTGCTCGAGCGCATCCAGGCCGAGCTTGAGCGCGATCCGGTGGCCATCCTTACAGGCATCTATACCGGTGCAGGCGAGCGTAACATGGTGTTCTACGCCGCTTCCACCTTCATCTTTGACAAGAAGCTCAACGCCGCGCTGGCCGACCTGCCGACGTTGCCGCTGCGCATCTCGGCCGAGAATGATCCCGGTTGGGAAGAGTACGCCGAAATGCGCGAACTCAGCGAAATAAACTGACCAAACAATCCAAACCAATACCAATGAAAAATCTAATAGTGCGCACCATCTCGGGCGCTGTCTACGTAGCGCTAATCACCGCTTCAATAATTGTAGGCCCGCAGTGGTTTTTCGCTCTTATGTGTATATTTGCGGCCTTAGCCGTAGTAGAGGTTGATAAGATGGCTTCGCACAGGCCGTGTGTCGTTGCCACGGCTCTCGATATAGTAGCCACTTTGCTGATTATTGCCGCAGGTTTTTGCTTCTGCTCGCCCACATCGTTGTTTGGCGTAGGGCCGTTTATGTTGGTTTTGGCTCTTGCGTTGTGTCTTTTGCGCTTGGTTTGGGCATTGTGGGACAGGCGTGACGATGCTTTCAGATGCATTGCCGGTTCGGTGCTCGCTATCTTGTATATCGGTGTGCCGATGTTGCTTTTCAATTTCATTTATCTTTGTAATAAATGGCTGGCGCTTGCCCTCTTCGTCTTGATATGGTTCAACGACACGGGTGCGTATGTGTTCGGCTCGTGGCTGGGCAAGCACAAGCTTTTTGAGCGTCTGTCGCCCAAAAAGTCGTGGGAGGGATTCTTCGGCGGCATGCTCAGTTGCATCGGCATGGGCATCGGTTGCTACTATATCAGCAACGCTCTTCCCGGTGGCCTCCACTGGCCCCTTTGGGTTTGGCCCATTTATGCTGTGGTCGTTTGCATATTTGCCACGCTTGGCGACCTTTTCGAGTCGCTGCTCAAGCGTTCGACAGGCATTAAGGATTCCGGCAATATAATTCCCGGCCACGGCGGCATACTCGACCGCATCGACTCAATGTTGTTCGTAGTACCTGCTACTGTGGTATTCCTCGTCATATATGAGTTTGTAATATGATTATGGAAAAGGATGCGAAGATATATGTGGCCGGGCATCGCGGCATGGTGGGTTCGGCCATCGTGCGTGAGCTCGAGCGGCAAGGCTACAGCAACATCATTACTCGCACCCATGCCCAGCTCGACCTTTGTCGCCAAGACGCCGTAGAGCGTTTCTTTGCCGAGGAGAGGCCCGAGTACGTATTCCTGGCTGCTGCCAAGGTGGGCGGCATCGCTGCCAACCAGGCTGCATTGGCCGATTTTATGTATGACAACATGATATTGGAAATGAATGTCATACACTCTGCGTGGCAGTCGGGATGCAAGAAATTGCTGTTTCTCGGCTCGTCGTGCATATATCCGCGCATGGCACCTCAGCCGATGCCCGAATCGTGCCTGCTTACGTCGGAGTTGGAAAAGACCAACGAGGCTTACGCCCTGGCCAAAATCTCCGGCCTGAAATACTGCGAATACCTCAACCGCCAGTACGGTACGGATTACATTTCCGTGATGCCTACCAATCTCTATGGCCCCAACGACAATTACCATCCTGAGCACTCGCATGTGCTGCCTGCGCTGATACGCCGCTTCCACGAGGCTAAGAAGCAGGGGCTGAGCGAGGTCGTATGCTGGGGCGACGGTTCGCCGCTGCGTGAGTTTCTTTATGTAGACGATCTGGCCAACCTCTGCGTCTTCCTGATGAACAATTACAGCGGCAATGAGACGGTCAACGCAGGCACAGGTAAGGAGTTGACCATAAAATCGCTGGCCGAGCTCGTGGCCAAAACTGTCGGATACGAGGGTAGGATAGTGTGGGACACGACTCGCCCCAACGGCACGCCGCGCAAGCTGCTTGACGTGAGCAAAGCTGCCGGTCTGGGCTGGACCTACAAGACCGAACTCGAAGATGGCGTGCGTATGGCTTATGCCGATTTCCTCGCCAATCCCGTCCGCGCTGAGCGTTGACTCGGGTAAAAATTATGGGTGCAATTGGGGCTGTGTCAAAAAAAATTCGTAAATTTGCACAGAATTTAACAAAAGTATTTTGATTATGAAACTTTTAGAAGGAAAGACCGCTCTTATCACCGGCGCCGCCCGCGGCATCGGCAAGGCTCTGGCCCTGAAATTCGCCGCTGAAGGCGCTAATATCGCTTTCACCGACCTCGTAATTGATGAGAACGGCAAGGCCACTGAGGCTGAAATCGCAGCCCTCGGCGTAAAGTGCAAGGGCTATGCCTCGAACGCCGCCAAATATGACGATACCCAGGCTGTCGTAGACGAAATCAAGAAGGACTTCGGCTCAATCGATATCCTCGTTAACAACGCCGGCATCACTAAGGACAACATCATGTTGCGCATGACCGAAGCCGAGTGGGACGCCGTCATCGCCGTCAATCTCAAGAGCGCCTTCAACTTCATCAAGGCTGTGCTTCCCATTATGATGCGTCAGAAGGGCGGCTCAATCATCAATATGGCTTCTGTCGTAGGCGTTCATGGCAATGCAGGCCAGGCCAACTACGCATCGTCAAAGGCCGGCCTCATCGCCCTGGCCAAGAGCGTGGCACAGGAGATGGGCAAGAAGGGCATCCGCGCCAACGCCATCGCCCCGGGCTTCATCGAAACCGCTATGACGGCCCAGCTCCCCGACGACGTGCGCGCCGAGTGGCTCACCAAGATACCCCTGCGCCGCGGCGGCAAGGTCGAGGATATCGCCAACGTGGCCACCTTCCTCGCCTCCGACCTGTCGAGCTATGTCACCGGCCAGGTCATCCAAGTCGACGGCGGCATGAACATGTAATCCGCACCTCCCCCCTAACCAAACAGCAGGCCTGCCCCCTCGGCAGGCCTGACTTATTGGACCATATAGGAGAAGCTTATATGACGTAAACACGCAAAAAAAAACATACCTTAAATCATCATTAGATTTTTATTTGTCATGTTATTTCTCAACATTTGTTGAGAGTTTTTGGGAAATTATTGTCTAACTTTGCCAAAAAAATTTAGACACATGAAAATTTTCCGATTAATCCTATTGGTGTTATTCGTTGTCATGAATGCGCCCTTATTCGCGCAGAGTCCATCATGTCTGCGCGCAGACTCACTCCTCGCTGAGTTCAAGTATCCTGATGCTCTCAGTGAGTACCTTAACGCTCACAATAATAATATTGGAGTGATGACTTCCGGTACAGCAATGAATGCTGCTATTGCTGCCGCCCAATGTGATAAAGATTCTCTGGCAATTGAATTAGTGGCATATGCTCTCGATGCAGACCCTGATTTTTTTGATGAACGTATTTCTGTAACTGAGCTATTGGAGGATTGCCGATTGCTTCCTCAGTGGGATGCGCTTCAAGATGAAAGCGAGCGTAGGTTGGCTAAAGGAATGCCAAATTATAATATTCCGCTTAGAAATGCTCTGCTCGAGATATACCATTCCGACCAGAACCCACGCGGCCACCTGATTATGCTTTCAAAGACAGACCCGAACAATAGTGAGGAACTTAGTCGGCTTTGGCAAGAAATTCACCTGAACGACAGCATCAATCTTGGAAAATCGATAGACCTGCTTGATGCCTATGGCTGGATTCCAAAGTCAAAAGTCGGAACTGCCAACCAAGCCTTGTTCTTTGTAATTCAGCACGCTGCGCCAGATAT
>CAMWUM010000040.1 GCA_947177435.1 uncultured Muribaculaceae bacterium | reverse complement strand
GGCACGTCGATTACAGGCACCTCGGGCAATGCGGGTTCGGGCTCGGGCTCAATATCAAGAGTCTGGATTTGGGGCTCTTCGTCGTACACGACCTCAACGTCCTCTTCTATAGTCATTTCTTCGGGCACAACCTCGAGCTCGGTAAATTTGTCATAAATAGCCGCTCCGCCAAATCCTGCGCCAAATCCTGATGCGCCGCCGGCCGCAGCGATGCCTGCCGTAATGCCTGCCACTTTACCTGCTTGTCCGCTCTGATTGCTGTTCTGATTACTTCTGTTTGCCATAATAGTATTGATTTATGTGATTAATGATTATGGTGCAAAATTAGCCAAGATATGAGATACGGACAAATCTTTCGAGGCGTTTATTGCGAAATGGCTGCTTTTTTTGTCGAAAGGCCTAATTCCAGTCAATCAGCACGGCGTTTTTCATCGCCTCGGGGCAGATGAGCTGCGGATGCTGGAGCGAGTCGGAACGCTTGACCACATCATTATACATATATTTAAACAGTTCACTGACAGTCACGCGCTTGTCGCCGTTGCTGTCGCTCTTGCCGCGCAGGCCCTTGGTCAGAGCCTGGGTGAAGAAGCCTGCGCCAACCACTGAGTTCTCAAACGAATACTCATCGGGGCGACACGACACGAAGAACACCATGTTCTTCTTGCCGCTGGCCGCCTGGGCCGACGTGGGCTGAGCCGATACGGCCGTGCCAGCGTGGCAGGCATCGATGTAGCACACCTTCATATCGGCCTTTGACGAGTCGAGTATGTTTACGATGTCGGAGTACGTGAGCATGCCGTCGTACACGGCCAGGCAACCATCGGCGCCGTGGCCGCTGTAGAAGAAGATTACCTGGTCGCCGGCGCCGGCGCGGTTGCTGATGGCGCGGAGCTTCTCCTTGATGTTGGCCTTGGTGGCGTAGCGGCTGGTCACGAGGGTGATATCCTTGGTCTTGTTCTCCATCAGTTTCTTGAACGACTTGGCGTCCTTGGTGGTGTTGGACAGGTCGTTGCTCGTGCCCTGATAATTTGAGACGCCGACAGCAAGCACGTAGGTGCGCGCCTGCATGGCCACGCAGGCCAGCAGCGCAATGCATAGGGTGAAGAGTATCTTTTTCATGACAATTGGTGATTACTTAGCCTTGCACTTGTTGCACTTTCGGTTTTCTATCTCAATATCCGTCAGGGGCATAAAGCACTTCGGACACGTCAGCAGAGCGGCGCGTTTCATGCGCAGGGCTTTGAGTTTCTTGCCGTCCTTGCTGAAACAAGCCTTCACCAGAGGCGGCAGGGCCGACATAATCATGAGTCGTCCTATCATCCACACAGAGCTATCCCCACCGATACCACAAGCCATCATTCCAATGAACACCACCATACCGCCGGCGCTCGAGAAGGTGGCTATCCAGTTATGTTTCTCGTTTATGGCCTCCTGCTTTGCCACTGCCTCGTTGTACTTGGCAGCCAACTGCTGTATGCGGTCAAATTCGTAGAAGTAACTGTCTTTGTTACCCTCGTACCAACTCTTTATATGGCAAGCCCAGCACGAATGGCTCATGTGGCCGGCCACGCCAAATCGGATGATGGTGTCCGGAGTGATCTGCACATTGAATACGCGCTCGTACTCGCCCTCGGCGTTGCGCACGTAGGTGCCGTTCTTCGAATTCAGGTCCTCAAGTTGCCACACTCCGTTGTTGTGGATAGTGAGTTTGGCATGCGGGCTGCTGACGGTGCTGCAGTCCTCGGGCACAATGTAGACGTTGTTGCCAAACGTCTGGCGCATCATCTGTTCGTTTCTTCCAATGAAAATTTCTATAGCCATGGTTGGTGATGTTTTAAGTTTTGAGATAAAGATTGGATTGCAGGCAAAAACTATCGCCTACTCTTCCTCCTTGGCCGCGTAGCGCAAGGCCATGGCCTTCTTGTACTCCTTGAGCAGCTGCTTGGGCACCTGTATGGCGAAGCTGTGGTTGCAATAGTCCGACAGCACCAGCCTCTGCTTCAGTATGTTGATGGCATAGAAATAGTGCTGGTTGATGATGAGGCTGCGGCCCATGCGCACAAAGGTCGACGAGCCCTTGGCGCGCGACGAGCGGATGAAGTCCTCCACCTTCGACAAACCAATGGTAATCAACTGCTTCTGCCCCGATATGTAAGTAATTTCGGTGTAGTTGCCATTAGCGTGAGCGAAAGCCACCAGGTCGAGATCGATGATAAGCATATCATCGCGGGTGTTCAAGCAAAGTTTTGACATCGCTTTTCCGTGGATTAGTCTAATGCCTGAGCATCAGAGATTCAATGAGAGTCATAATTTCAATTTTGCAAAGTTACAAAATTTTCCGACTTTCCCAACCCTTTTCCCAATTTTTTTTGCTAATTTTGCGGGGAAGATATTTAGCCTAATTCGTTAATCCTTAATTTCTGCATACCATGAACATTAAGCTTTGCTGCTCGCTACTCGCCGCCGCATTTTCCGGGCCAGCCTTGGCTCAGTCGCCGGCCGACGACCAGTACGACGCATACCTTTTCGCTTACTTCACCGGCAACCATATCACTGAGGAGGCTATCTGCCTGGCTGTCAGCAACGACGGCTACAACTTCCGTGCGCTCAATGGCGGCAAGCCGGTGATGGATTCGCGCCAGATTAGTTCCACCGGCGGCATGCGCGACCCGCATATCCTGCGCGGCCAGGCCGACTCAGTTTTCTACATGGTTGCCACCGACATGGTCTCCGACAACGGCTGGGACTCCAACCGCGCCATGGTGCTGATGAAGAGTTACGACCTGGTCAACTGGACGTCGTCGGTAATCAACATGCAAAAGAAATACGCCGGACAGGAGCGCCTGAAGCGCGTGTGGGCTCCGCAGACCATCTTCGACCCAGAGGCAGGCAAGTACATGGTTTACTGGTCGATGCAGTACGGCGACGGCCCCGACGTAATCTACTACGCCTACGCCAACCCGGAGTTCACCGACATCGAGGGCGAGCCCAAGCCGCTGTTCGTGCCGCAGGACAAGAAATCATGCATCGACGGCGACATTGTATATAAGGACGGCATGTATCATATGTTCTACAAGACCGAGGGTCACGGCAACGGCATAAAGGTGGCCACCACCCGCTCGCTCACCTCGGGCCAGTGGGAGGAGGATCCCGAATACAAGCAGCAGACCACGGACGCCGTGGAGGGAGCCGGCACGTTCAAGCTCATCGGCCAGGACAAATACATACTGATGTACGACGTCTACGGCCGCGGCCGCTACGAATTTACCGAGACGGAGGACTTCAAGAACTTCAAGCTCGTCAATAGTGACGTGACTATGGACTTCCACCCTCGCCACGGGTCTGTCATCCCCATCACTCCGCAGGAACTGCGCCGCCTCACCGACGCCTACGGACTCCCCGAGGGCATAAAGCCGCTGGCCAACCCCGTGCTGCCCGGCTGGCACGCTGACCCCGAGGTGCTTTACAGCCGCGCCACAGGCAAGTACTACATCTACTCCACCACCGACGGCACTCCCCACTGGGGCGGCACGGCTTACAGCTGCTTCTCGAGCCCCGACCTGAAAACGTGGACCGACGAGGGCGTGGTACTCGACGTAGCCACCGACCAAGTAGCATGGGCCGACGGCAACCTCTGGGCTCCGGCCATAGAGGAGAGGCTGATCGGTGGCAAGTACCAATATTTCCTCTATTACAGCGCCAAGCCCGTCGGCGCCGAGGCCAAGCAGATTGGCGTGGCCATTGCCGACAGCCCCACAGGCCCGTTTGTCGACCTGGGCCACCCGATCATCACCGAGTCGCCCGTGGGCTGGGGCCAACAGATTGACGTCGACGTGTTTGTCGACCCTGCCACTGATAAGGCTTACCTCTATTGGGGCAACGGCTACATGGCCGGCGCCGAACTCAACAAGAACATGACCTCAATAAAGCCCAAGACCATCACCGTACTTACCCCCGAGGGCGGCACGCTGGCCGACTATAACTACCGCGAGGCGCCGTACGTGTTCTACCGCCAAGGCAAGTATTACTTCCTCTGGAGCGTCGACGACACCGGTTCGCCCAACTACCACGTGGCCTACGGCACCGCCGACTCCCCTCTCGGCCCCATCACCGTGGCCGCCGACCCGATCGTACTCATCCAGGACCCCGCCAATGAAATCTACGGCCCGGCCCACTGCAGCGTGGTCAAGACACCTGAGCACGACGAGTGGCACATCGTCTACCACCGCATCAACAAGCACCACCTCAATGACGCCCCCGGCACTCACCGCCAGACGTGCATTGACCGCCTGGAATTCAACCCCGACGGCACCATCGCCCGCGTAAAACCCACAAAGTAACCTAATTTTCCATACTTTCATAAAATGAAAAAACTATTAGCATTCCTCATGGCCGGAGCCATCGGCGCCGGCGCCGCACTGGCCCAAGCGCCGGCCGAGCCCGCCGGCTCGTTCGCCGCGGGCGAGAACGCGTTCATGCTCAACGGCGAGCCCTTCGTCGTGAAGGCTGCCGAACTGCACTACCCGCGCATCCCGGCCGAATACTGGGAGCACCGCATCGAGATGTGCAAGGCCCTGGGTATGAACACCGTGTGCCTCTACGTATTCTGGAACATCCACGAGCCCCGCGAGGGCGAGTTCGACTTCTCGGGCAACAATGACATACGCAAGTTCTGCGAGCTGGCCCAAAAGCACGGCATGTACGTCATCGTCCGCCCCGGCCCCTACGTGTGCGCCGAGTGGGAGATGGGCGGCCTGCCCTGGTGGCTCCTCAAAAAGGAGGACATCCGCCTGCGCGAGCAAGACCCCTACTTCATGGAGCGCGTCAACCTCTTCATGGAGCAAGTGGGCAAGCAACTGGGCGATATGACCATATCCAAAGGCGGCCCCATCATTATGGTACAGGTCGAGAACGAATATGGCTCATACGGCGTGGACAAGCCCTACGTCTCGGCCATCCGCGACATCGTGAAGAAGAACGGATTTGACGACGTGGCCCTCTTCCAGTGCGACTGGAGCAGCAACTTCGAAAACAACGGCCTCGACGACCTCGTATGGACTATGAACTTCGGCACCGGCGCCAACATCGACGAGCAGTTCCGCCGCCTCAAGGAGCTTCGCCCCGACGCTCCGCTGATGTGCTCCGAATTCTGGAGCGGATGGTTCGACAAGTGGGGCGCCAACCACGAGACCCGCACCGCCGACGACATGGTGGCCGGCATCGACGAAATGCTAAGCAAGGGCATCAGCTTCTCGCTCTATATGACCCACGGCGGCACCTCCTGGGGCCATTGGGCTGGTGCCAACAGTCCCGGCTTCGCCCCGGACGTCACCTCGTATGACTACGACGCGCCCATCAACGAGTACGGTCAGCCCACTCCAAAGTACTACCTGCTGCGCAACACCCTGCAGAAGTACTCCGACAAGAAGCTCCCCTCCGTGCCCAAAAACAAGCCTGTTGTGGCTGTCAAGCCCTTCGAACTCACCAAGTACGCTCCCATCTCGGCCGGCGTAAGGCGCACTGTCGAGAGCACCGACATGGCCACGATGGAGAGCCTCGACATGGGCTGGGGCTCGATGATCTACACCACTGCTCTCCCCGCTCTTCCCGCCGGTTCGATGCTCAGCATCAACGACCCGCACGACTTCGCGCAGGTATTCATCGACGGCGAGTACATCGGCAAGGTCGACCGCGTAAAGAACGAAAAAACGCTCATCCTCCCCGCTGTCAAGGAGGGCGCCAAGCTTGAAATCCTCATCGAGGCTATGGGCCGCATCAACTTCGGCCGCGCCATCAAGGACTTCAAGGGCATCACCGATGGCGTCGCCGTTTCCTACTCCTCACCCCAGGGTCACGCCGTGAAGTACGACCTCAAGAACTGGCGCATCGACCTCATCCCAGACGATTACGAGGTGGGCGTTGAGGCCCTGAGCCGTGGCATTGAGGCCAAGGCTGGCGAGCGCGGCTACTACAAGGGCACGTTCAAGGTCAACAAGCCCGGCGACACCTTCCTCGACATGTCGGCCTGGGGCAAAGGACAGGTTTGGGTCAACGGCCATCCCCTCGGCCGCTTCTGGAAGATTGGCCCGCAGCAGACGCTCTACATGCCCGGATGCTGGCTCAACAAGGGCGAGAACGAAATCATTGTGCTTGACGTGGTTGGCCCCGAGGCGCTATCCGTCGAAGGCCTCACCACCCCCAAGCTCGATGACCTCAACCTCGAAAAGACCAACCTGCACAACAATCCCGGCGACTGCCCCGACCTCAACTCGGCCACTCCCGCCGCCGCCGGCGCATTCTCTTCGGGCAACGGTTGGCAGACAGTCACGTTCGCCGCTCCCGCCAAGGGCCGCTACCTGGCCATCCAGGCCCTCAGCACCCAGGCTGGAGGCGAGGCAGCAATCGCCGAGATCTACGCCCTCGATGCTAATGGCCAACGCCTTAGCCGCGAACCTTGGACCGCCAAGTACGCCAACAGCGAAAACGATGCCCAGGGCAACCACACCGCCGACAAGGTCTACGACCTGCAAGAGTCGACCTACTGGGCCACAGTGCCCGGCGTAGCTGCCCCGCACCTCATCGTCATCGATCTCGGCTCTGAGCAGACCGTCACCGGCGTCGAATACCTGCCCCGCGCCGAGCAAGGTGCCCCAGGCTCAATCAAAGATTACAAAATCTACCTCTACTGACCTCATCCAACGCGCCGCCCCACCTCGGGCGGCGCGCTTTTTTATGCGCAAATGTTTGGTAGTTTTTTGGAAAAGTTGTAACTTTGCACTGTGAATCGGGGCGTAGCGCAGTCCGGTAGCGCGCCTGGTTTGGGACCAGGTGGTCGCAGGTTCGAATCCTGTCACCCCGACTTAGCGGCAACTTTCACAAAGTTGCCCTTTTTGTCATATAAGACCTATTAGATTTATAAGTCTTGTAAATCATAACGATATGGGATTTTTTAAGAATCTTTTTTCGCGTGAAAAGAAGGAGACGCTCGACAAGGGCCTGGAAAAGACCAAGACCGGTTTTTTCAGCAAACTCAAGCGTCTGTTCGTGGGCAAACGCACTATTGATGACGATTTCCTCGACGAACTTGAGGAAATCCTGATCACATCCGACGTAGGCACCGAGACCACACTGAAGATCATCGACCGCATACGCGACCGCGCCAACCGCGACCAGTACGTCGGCGCCGACGAGCTCAACGACATGCTATGCGAGGAGATTTCTGACCTGCTCGTGGCCGACGCCAACGACGATGCCGTCGACTTCGCGCTTCCCAACGACCACAGGCCTTACGTCATAATGGTGGTGGGCGTCAACGGCGTGGGCAAAACCACGACCATCGGCAAACTCGCTCACCAGTACAAGAGCGCCGGATACAGCGTAATGCTCGGCGCAGCCGACACTTTCCGCGCAGCCGCAATCGAGCAGCTCGATGAGTGGGGCCGCCGCGCCGACGTACCCGTCATCAAGCAGCAGCTTGGCTCAGACGCTGCCGCCGTGGCTTTCGATACCATCTCGTCGGCAAAGAAGAACAACGTCGACGTGGTGATCATCGACACCGCAGGCCGACTCCACAACAAAAAGGGCCTGATGGACGAGCTCACCAAAATCAAAAAGTCAATGTCTAAGGTCGTGCCCTGGGCTCCAGACGAGGTGCTCCTCGTGCTCGACGGCTCGACAGGCCAGAACGCATTTGAACAAGCCCGCCAGTTCTCGGCCGCCACTCAGGTCACCCACCTGGCCATCACAAAGCTCGACGGCACGGCCAAGGGCGGCGTGGTAATCGGCATAAGCGACCAAATGCAAATCCCCGTCAAATACATAGGCCTGGGCGAAGGCATCGCTGACCTGCAAGTGTTTAACCGCCGGGAGTTTGTCAACTCCCTCTTCGGCCAACGATAAGCAATGGCTACGGGCAAAGACCGCGCGGTCGACATAGTGACGATGGGCTGCTCCAAGAATCTCGTCGATTCCGAGCGGCTTATGCGTATGTTTGAGCGCGCCGGCTACAAGGTGCGCCACAATCCCGAGCGCCTGGCCGCTCCAATTGTCATCATCAACACCTGCGGCTTCATCGGCGACGCCAAGCAGGAGTCAATCGACATGATCCTGCAATGCTGCCAAGCCAAGAGGCGCGGCGGCAAGGTGTACGTGATGGGTTGCCTATCAGAGCGATACGCCGAGGAACTGCCCGCCGACATCCCCGAGGTCGATGGCTGGTACGGCAAGTTTGACTGGGAGAAGATAATCGCCGACCTAGCGCAAAACGACGCAGCTGCTGCTGACGCCCCTGCGTGGGAGCGTACCCTCACAACTCCTTCGCATTACGCCTACGTGAAGATTGCCGAGGGCTGCGATCGCCACTGCGCCTACTGCGCAATCCCCCTGATCACAGGCCGCTACAAGTCGCGCCCCATCGAGGAGATTGTCGACGAGACCCGCGCTCTGGCCGATCGCGGAGTTACAGAACTCAACGTCATCGCCCAAGACCTTACATATTACGGCATAGACCTTTACGGACGCCAGGAAATAGCCCAGCTGGTCGACCGCATGGCGCAGGTGTCTGGCATACGCCGCATACGCCTGCATTACGCCTACCCCACCCACTTCCCTTACGACCTACTGCCAGTGATGGCGCGCCATGCCAATGTGTGCGGCTACCTCGACATCGCCCTGCAGCATATCAGCGATCGGGTGCTCGCCAACATGCGCCGCAACATCACCGGCGCCGAGACCCGCGCGCTGCTCGACCGCATACGCCGCGAGGTGCCCGGCATCCACATCCGCACCACTATGATGGTCGGATTTCCCGGCGAGGGCGAAGCAGAATTTGCTGAACTGATGGACTTTGTGCGCGAGCAGCGCTTCGAGCGCCTCGGCGCATTCGCCTACTGCGAGGAGGACGACACCTACGCCGCCAAGCACTATGACGACTCCATACCGCAAGAAGTGAAGGAAGAACGCCTCGACCGACTCATGGCCTTGCAGCAAGACATCGCGCTCAGCCTCAACCAGGAGAAAATCGGTCAGCGTCTCGAAGTCGTAATCGACAGCGAGACTGACGAATACTATATCGGACGCACTGAGTTTGACTCGCCCGAAGTCGACCCGGAGGTGCTCGTTAGCAAGGATCGCGCGCTGCGTCCCGGCGAGTACGCGATGGTCGAGATCACCGACGCCGGCCCGTTTGAACTGATAGGCCGGGTATGCGACTAACCTCCTTATACACACTGCGATGGAGCGACTCACGATACAAGCGATCGAGCGATGCGTAAGATGGCTCATGCCATTTGCCGCATGGCGCATGCCCGATGCCGACGAGGTGTCGTTCTGCGCCGCCCCGTCGCTGATGTCCGCTCCCGACAGCGCCGCCGCATCCGACGGCTTCTTCATCTGCCCGTTCGGCCGACCCTTTGCCGAGGCATGCCGCATACCTTTTGAGATCGACGTCGCCGAAGTGCTCAGCATGGATGCTCCCCAGCGTCCCCTCCCCAAACTGCCCCATGAATCAACAGGTAAGGACGAATACATCACCCGTCTTTCCAGCCTGATAACTAACCTCAAAGCCCGGGGCAACGCCAAGACGGTAATCTCCACCGTCAAGACCGAGGAGATGCCCTCTGGCGACACCGCCGGGCATATAGCCATGATGGCTAAGCACCTGTTTGCCAACGGCAAGGGGCTGTTCTGCAACTGCTGGTATCACCCGCGCCTGGGCCTGTGGATGGGCGCCTCTCCCGAGCTGCTCGTCAGCATCCGAGGGCGACGGTTGAAGTCTGTCGCACTGGCCGGCACCACGGCCATCGACAGCGAGTGGGACGACAAGAACAAGGCCGAGCAGCAATTTGTGGTCGACTACATTGCCGACGTACTTGCCGCCAATAACGCTGTGACCGAAGTATCACCCACTTACGAGGCTCCATTCGGCCGGCTCAAGCACCTGCGCACCGACTTTGCGGCATCCCTTCCCGACGGCGCCGACATCGAGGCAATAATCGACGGCCTCAATCCCACCCCCGCCCTTTGCGGCTACCCCAAGGGACAGGCTCTTAACGATATAGCGCTGATAGAGAGCCATCAACGCGAATGCTACGGCGGCCTGGTGGGCGTGGCCTGCGGCGATGCTTTCGACGCCTTCGTCAATATCCGCTGCGCCCGCCTCGGCGACGGCCAATGCAAATACTTCAGCGGCGGCGGCATCACGGCCGACTCCGTCCCCGAGACAGAATGGGCTGAGGCGCAAGCTAAACGCCAGCAACTGATTAACTTTTTCAATCAAGAAAACTCATGAAGCCCAAGAAAAGCAATATCGGACGGCCCTTCACCCTCGTGTTCACAGCGGTGTCCATAGTCTTTGGC
>CAMWUM010000039.1 GCA_947177435.1 uncultured Muribaculaceae bacterium | reverse complement strand
TCGGCAAACTGCTCGACCATATTTGGGGTTTCCTCTTTTTTTGCCATTGCGGGGAAGATTGGGATTTTTGGGAGTATTGGGATTTATCGGGATTAATCGAGAGAATCGGGATTAATCAAAGGGTCTCAGTTATTTAAAGATCAGGTGGCGCTTCACCTCTTTGCAGTCGGCCATGGCCAGATGCTCGGGCACGTTGGTGACGGTGGGGCGCTTGGCTCCGGGCTCCTTGACCTTGGTGGGGATGTCGATGGTGAACGAGCCGGTGTCGCCGTCGACGGCTGTGAGGGTGCCGCGCAGCTTGCGGCCGTCCTTGGTGAGCACCTCCACCTCGTGGCCGAGGTTCTTGGTGTACTGCTCCACCACCTTGAAGGGGGCGGTAACGCCGGCCGAGCCGACTTCGAGTGAGTAGTCTTCCTTGTCGCGGTCGAATTCGGCCTCGATTTTGCGCGTGAGGTCGGCACAGAAGTCGAGGTCTACGCCGTGCTGTGAGTCGACGTCCACCACTATTTCGTTGTCAGGCTTTACCTGGATGTCTACCAGGAATGCGCCGGTGCCTTCGATGGCCTTAAGCACCACGGCCTTGAGCTGAGCTTTGTCTATCATTGCGTTTGACTTGGTTTAAACAAAGTGGAGGAAGCCGCCTGGCCTCCTCCATCTCCTGAAGTTGTGCAAAGTTACGATTTTTTTCTCCAATTACCAACATATTTTATAGTAACAGGTTGCCGATTGACCAAAATTAAGCGTAAATTAGCATTATTTATTATTGTTTATGTTAATACGGAGGGCGTCGGCGAAGGGGAAGGCGCCGGCGCGGAGCATGTCGTCGAGGGAGATTTGCCCTGACTGCCAGATTTTCATCAGCATCTCGCGCTCGGCCTGGCGGCTGGCAGCCGAGGTGCAGGCCGGAGCCATGCGCAGGTCCAGTTCCGGGCCGGCCAGCGTGTCGGGCATCTGCGGCACTGGGCCGGCGATGAGTTCGCACTTGCGGCGCGAATAGTACTGGCGTATGAGGCTGGCGTCAACGTAGGCCGCGTCGCGCACAAACTCGCCGAACGTGCCCAGCACGTCGAGCAGGGCCGTGGTGGCCTGCTGCGTCTGCTGGCCGTAGAGCTCGGCGCTCATCACCGAGTTGTTTAGTCGTCCGCCAAGGGCCGAGCTTACGCCCGAGATGTCCTCGAAGAAGCGCAGCTGCATGTTGAGCAGTTCAGAAATGCCCAGGTTGCCGGCCTGCGCGTTGACCTGGCGGGGTGTCTCGCCGCTGGCCGAGGGCTTGTACACCATCACGCCGTTGAGTTGGCTCCAGGCGCGTGCCATCGCGGCGGCGCTGCCGGCCGGAGGCACGCAGTCGTCGGGCATCATCAGCACGCCCTTGGCGCTGGCGCGTGCCATCCAGTCGTACATGGTAATCAAGCGGTTGGTGTACCTCTGCTGGTCGATTACGTCGCTGACGAATGCGTGGATTTCGCCGTCGATCATCGGGTAGGCTTTGATTACGTAAGGGTGCGAGCCGTGGGCGTAGGGGCTGTCGCCCTGAGCCAGCACGTGGCCCAGGGGCGACAGCCAGTAGTAGCGCCACACCTGCTCCATCTGCCAGCGGCCCGAGGCGTCGGTGCGCGTGCGGCTTTCGCGCCTCCACACCTCGATGACGCGGCACAGCCCCGGCGTGCGGGGCGACGAAAAACTGATGGCCGACGACGAGGAATAGCCGAAGTCCTGCCATGCCCGGGCCACCGAAGCCGGGGCCGAGGCGTCGGCGTAGATGGCCCGCAGTAGGCGGCAGTCGGCCGCCGAGCGGGCGAACTGCCGGCATACATCGTCGATGGTGACGTCGTGCAGTTCGCCCACGCACGAGCAGTCCCACGAGCGGAAGTCGCGCATGTTGGCGTCGACGAACAGGTTGGACGGCGGCACGTAGTCGGTCCAGCAGTCGGAGCGTCCGCCGCGCAGGCCGTACCACTTGCGGTGGGCGATGAGGCCGCCAATCAGGAACTCCTCAAGGGTGCGCATGTACAGGGCCGGCAGGCGGTTGAGCTCGCCGTTGCAGCGCAGCAGGGTGGTCATCAGTTCGGCCAGGGGCTTCTCGGCAGGGTCGCGGGCGATGCACTGGGGCTCGGACGATTGCGAAGAGTATACGCCGATGACGTTGCGCACCAGGCGGCGTATCAGATTGTTTTTCAGGGGCACGGAGCCTTGCGAGATGATGTACTGCTCCTCGGTCATGCGGCGACCGTCTACCTCGATGGTGTCGCACCACTGGTCGCCGTAGTTGTAGCGCTTGTTACGCTCGCGGTCGCGGCGAAACTTGGCCAGGGCGGCATAGCATGCCTCGGCCTGCGCGAGCACTTCAAAATTCGTTTCCATTTTTTTCCGGCAAAATTAGGGGCAATCCCCCCGCTGTCGCCCATATCTTCAAATGAGGTTTGGGGAATTGGGAAATTTTCGCTAAATTTGCGCCTGTTTCGCATGCGCATGCATTAACCTTAATTTTTAATCAGCATGAAAAGGATTATCCTTAACTCTATATCCCTGGCTGCCGCGGCCCTGATGCTGACGGGCTGCCACACCTCGCGCCTCACCGCCGTGGAGGTCTCAAACTCGCTGCCGCGCGCACGCACAGAGGTGGTGGAGGTCGATGCTTCGCGGCTCGGCGTAGTTGCCGACGCTCCGCTGGCTGTTGTCGTGGCCGATGCTTCGGGCCGCTCAGTGCCCGCCCAGTTGACACACGACGGCAAACTGGTGTTCGTGGCCGAGGTGCCCGCCAATGGCAAGGCCAAGTACACGCTCCGCCCCGGGCATTCTGACTATCCGACCCGCGCGGCAGGCGCCGTCTATCCACATCGCGACGATGACCTGGCCTGGGAAAACGAATACGTGGCTTTCCGCGCCTACGGCCCTGCCTTGCAGCGCCGTGGCGAGCGCGGTTACGGCTACGACCTATTCCTCAAGCGCGATACGCTTGACCCCGTGTTGCCACAGATGTACGCCGATTTTCTCAACCCCGACAACTGGCGCGTGGTAAACGATTTGAAGGCGCAGGGCAAGAACGCCGAGGCCAAGGAGTTCGAAAATTCGTTCACTTACCACGTTGACCACGGCCACGGCATGGACTGCTACGCCGTGGGCGCCACCCTCGGCGCCGGCGTGGCCGCGCTGATTGGTGACAACGGCGAATTGGCCTATCCGTGGTGCTACGAGACGGTCGACATCCTCGACAACGGCCCCGTGCGCTTCGCCGCCCGCCTGCGGTTCACCCCCCTGGCAGTGGGCGCCGACACTGTAATCGAGGAGCGCCTGATCGTGCTCGATTCGGGCAGCAACCTCAATCGCACAGAGGTGACTTACAGCGGATTGACCGCTCCCAGGCAGATAGCCCAGGGCATCGTGCTGCGCGACGGCGGAGCCATCTCGGCCAATGCCGCCGACGGATTTATCAGCTACGTCGACCCTACGCAGGGCTCGGACAACGGCAAGGTGTTCGTCGGCGCTGTCTACCCTGACGGCGTCAAGGAGACCCGCGTGGTGTACAAGGACGGCTCGGTCGAGCCAGCCTATCCCGGCCACGTGCTCGGCATCACCGACATGCAGCCCGGCAAGCCGCTGGTCTATTACTGGGGCTTCGGCTGGGACCGCGGCAACATGCCCTCGGTCGAGGCTTGGAATGAATACCTGCGCCGGCAGGTCGAGGCGTTAGCCCACCCGTTGACTGTAAAAATCAAAAAATAAATACTAACTCTAACTTAAAACTACCATGTTTAGCTTCTCACTCGCAGGCAAGAATGCCTGGATCACCGGAGCCTCTTACGGCATCGGCTTCAACATCGCCAAGGCCTTCGCAGCCGCCGGCATCGACAACATCATCTTCAACGACATCAACCAGGATCTCGTCAACCGCGGCCTGGCCGCCTACAAGGAGGCCGGCATCGAGAACGTGCACGGATACGTGTGCGACGTCACCGACGAAAACGCCGTCAAGACCCTGGTGGAGAAAATACACGCCGAGGTGGGCCCCATCCACATCCTGGTCAACAACGCCGGCATCATCAAGCGCATCCCCATGCACGAGATGAAACGCGCTGAGTTCCAGCAGGTAATCGACATCGACCTCGTTGGCCCGTTCATCTGCTCGTCGGCTGTGCTGCCCGAGATGATGGAGCGCCGCGCCGGCAAGATCATCAACATCTGCTCGATGATGAGCGAGCTCGGCCGCGAGACCGTCAGCGCATACGCCGCTGCCAAGGGCGGCCTGAAGATGCTCACCCGCAACATCTGCTCGGAGTACGGCGAATACAACATCCAGTGCAACGGCATCGGCCCGGGCTACATCGCTACGCCCCAGACCGCGCCTCTGCGCGAAAGGCAGGCCGACGGCAGCCGCCACCCGTTCGACTCGTTCATCGTGGCCAAGACGCCGGCCGGTCGCTGGCTTGAGCCCGAGGAGCTCGGCGGTCCCGCTGTGTTCCTGGCATCGAGCGCATCCGACGCCGTAAACGGCCACGTGCTCTACGTCGACGGCGGCATCCTCGCCTACATCGGCAAGCAACCTAAGTAACATCATGATCGGGATTAATCTTGATTGCCAGGATTAATCCCGATAATCTTGATTAATCCAATCCTCAATGGAACAAGTATTTGCTTATGTAATAGCGTTGGGCGCGGCCGTGATGATGCCCATCATCTTCCTGGTGCTGGGCCTGTGCATCGGCCTGGGCTTCAACAAGTCGCTGCTCAGCGGCCTGAAGGTGGGCGTGGGCTTCATCGGCCTGGGCATCGTCACCGCCCTGCTCACCGACTCGATGAAGGGCCCGCTCGACACGATTCAGGGCCTGTACGACCTGCAGCTCGCAGTCTTCGACATGGGCTGGCCCGCCGCCGCGTCGGTGGCCTACAATACGGCCGTGGGCGCGTTCATCATCCCTGTGTGCCTGGGTATCAACATCCTGCTGCTGCTGTGCAAGGGCACGCGCACGGTCAATATCGACCTGTGGAATTACTGGCACTTCGCCTTTATCGGTGCCGTGGTCTACTTCGCCACCGGCATGATATGGTGGGGCTTCTTCGCAGCCATTATCTGCTATGTCGTCACGCTCGTCATCGCCGACGTGACCGCTCCGAAGTTCCAGGCGTTCTACAAGGACGTTGACGGCATCTCTATCCCTCAGCCCTTCTGCGCCGGCTTCGTGCCCTTCGCCTGGGCCATCAACAAGGGCCTCGACGCCATCCCCGGCATGCAAAAGGTCAACATCGACGCCGAGGGCCTGAAGAAGAAGTTCGGCATCGCCGGCGAGCCTCTGTTCCTGGGCATCGTGGTGGGCATCCTGATCGGCTGCCTGCAGTTCAAGACCTGGGCCGAGATTGTCGACAACATCCCCAAGATCCTGATGCTGGGCGTGAAGATGGGCGCCGTCATGGAGCTCATCCCCCGCGTGACCGTGCTCTTCATCGAGGGCTTGAAGCCCATCTCCGAGGCCGCTCGCGGACTGATAGCCCGCAAGTTCAAGAGCGCCGAAGGCCTGTCGATCGGCATGAGCCCCGCACTGGTCATTGGCCATCCCACCACGCTGGTGGCCTCGATCATCCTCATCCCGCTCACGCTGATTATCGCCGTGGCTCTCCCCGGCAACCAGTTCCTGCCTCTGGCCTCGCTCGCAGGCATGTTCTACGTGTTCCCCCTGGTGCTCCCCTACACTAAGGGCAACGTGGTCAAGACGCTGGTGGTGGGCCTGGTGGTGATAGTGGCCGCGCTCTACATGGTCACCTATCTCGCCCCTGAGTTCACCAAGGCCGCCCATGACGTGGCCGCCGCCCATCCCGACGACAAGGCTGTGCAGGTGCCCGCCGGATTCATGGCCGGCAGTCTCGACTTCGCCGGCAGCCCGCTGAGCTTCTGCATCTACTGGCTGCTCGAGGGCCTGAAGTGGGCTTACTGGAAGTGGATTGGCGCCGGCGTCCTCACCCTGGGCACAGCCGCCCTGGTGATATGGAATCGTCGCCGCATGATTCGCCTCATCCCTGCCGAGCTCGCCCGCGACGAAAAAATCCTCGCTGAGCAGGAAAGAAAAAAAGATTGATTTCTCTGACAACTCTGATTCCTCTGATAACAAACAATGAAAAAACTGATTTTCAGCCTCCTGGCCGCTGCCGCCACACTGGCCGCTGCCGCACAGACCGAGTACTCGATACTCCGCGCCTGCCATCCCGACGACGTAAAGGGCTATGACACCGAGCAGCTGCGCTCGCACTTCATGATGCCCACCGTGATGGAGCAGGACAAGTTCAACTTCACCTACTCGCTCTACGACCGCCTCATCTACGGCGGAGTGGTGCCCGTGGCCAAGACTATGAAGCTTGAGACCATCGACCCCCTCAAGGCCGAATACTTCCTGGAGCGCCGCGAGCTCGGCGTAATCAACATCGGCGGCGACGGCATCGTCACCGTCGACGGCAAGGAGTACACGCTCCAGTTCAAGGATGCCCTCTACGTGGGTCGTGGCAAGAAGGACGTCACCTTTCGCAGCGTCGACCCGCAGAACCCCGCCAAGTTCTACATCAACTCCACCCCGGCCCACGCCGCCTATAAGACCCAGCTCGTCACCATCGACGGCCGCAAGGGCTCGATTAAGGCCAACCGCTTCCACGCAGGCTGCCTCGAGGAGAGCAACGACCGCTGGATTAACCAGTTGATTGTGGCCAACGTGCTCGAGGAGGGCCCCTGCCAGCTGCAGATGGGTCTCACCGAACTCATGCCCGGCAGCGTGTGGAACACCATGCCTGCCCACGTGCATGACCGCCGCGTCGAGGCTTACTTCTACTTCAACGTGCCCGAGGGCAACGCCATCTGCCACCTCATGGGCGCGCCGCAGGAAAACCGCCTCATCTGGCTGCACAACGAGCAGGCAGTGATGTCGCCCGAGTGGAGCATCCACGCTGCTGCCGGCACCAGCAACTATATGTTCATCTGGGGCATGGGCGGCGAGAACCTTGACTATGGCGACATGGACAAAGTCACTTATCTCGAAATGAAATAAAGCAAAATGGCAAGATTTGACAAAATAGCTGTCATCAGCAAGATGGGCGCCACCCGCATGGTGCCTGTGTTCTACCACGCTGACGCCGAGGTCGCTAAGCAGGTCGTAAAGGCCTGCTACGACGGCGGCGTCCGTGCCTTTGAGTTCACCAACCGCGGCGACTTCGCCCACGAGGTGTTTGCCGAGGTGGTTAAGTTCGCCGCCAAGGAATGCCCCGAGATGGCCATGGGCGTAGGCTCAGTGGTAGATGCTCCCACCGCCGCGCTCTATATCCAGCTGGGCGCATGCTTCGTGGTGGGCCCGCTCTTCAATCCCGACGTGGCCAAGGTGTGCAACCGCCGCCAGGTGCCCTACACCCCGGGCTGCGGCAGCGTCTCAGAGGTGGGCTTCGCTCAGGAGGCCGGCTGCGAGGTGACTAAGCTCTTCCCCGGCGACGTGCTCGGCCCCAAGATGGTCAAGGGCCTGATGGCTCCGATGCCCTGGTCTAAGATTATGGTGACCGGCGGCGTTGAGCCCACCAAGGAGAACATTGAGGGCTGGCTCAAGGCCGGCGCCTTCTGCGTGGGCATGGGCAGCAAGCTCTTCCCCAAGGACCGCGTGGCTGCCGCCGACTGGGCCTACGTCACCGACAAGTGCCGCGAATGCCTCGACATCATCGCAGCGCTTTGATTTCGCATTTACCCTTAGAAATGAACAAGATAGTAGAAAAGGAGCATTTCTCCGAAAACGTTGTCAAGCTCGTGGTGGAGGCGCCGCTGATCGCGGCGTCTCGCCGCCCGGGCCATTTCGTGATTGTGCGCTGCGGCGAGCATGGCGAGCGCATCCCCCTCACCATCGCCGACTCCGACACGGCGCGCGGCACAATCACCCTGGTAATCCAGGCCATCGGCGACAGCACGCGCAAGATTTGCGCCCTCGAGGCCGGCGATTTCCTCACCGATGTGGTCGGCCCGCTGGGCAAGGCCACTGACATACAGAAGTTTGGTACCGTCGTGTGCTGTGGCGGCGGCGTGGGCGTGGCCCCTCTGCTGCCCATCATCAAGGCCATGAAGCAGGCCGGCAACCGCGTGGTGTCGGTGCTGGCGGCCCGCACGGCTGACCTCATCATCCTCGAGCCCCAGGTGCGCGAGCACAGCGACGAGGTAATTATCATGACCGACGACGGCTCGGCTGGCACCAAGGGCTTGGTGACCAATGGCGTGGAGAGCGTCATCAACCGTGAGAAGGTGGATATGGTCGTCACTATCGGCCCGGCCATAATGATGAAATTCGTGTCGTTGCTCACCAAGAAATACGAGGTGCCAACAGTGGCCTCGCTCAATACCATTATGGTCGATGGCACGGGCATGTGCGGTGCCTGCCGCGTGACTGTGGGCGGCAAGACCAAGTTCGTATGCGTCGACGGCCCAGAGTTCGACGCCCACGAGGTAGACTTTGACGAAATGATTATGCGCCTGCGCGCGTACAATTAATATATAGCAAAATGCATAATAACACCATAGCACCTCGCGATGCCGAGTGGCGCGAGCAGTTGCGCAAGGCCATGACAGCCAAGCAGCGTACGGCCATTCCGCGAGTGAAGATGCCCGAGCTAGACCCTGCGTACCGCATCACGTGCAACGACGAGGTCAACCAGGGCATCTCGGCCGAGCAGGCTGTGACGGAGGCCACCCGCTGCCTCGATTGCCCTGATCCTCAGTGCGTCACGGGTTGTCCCGTGGGCATCAACATACCCGGATTTGTCAAAAACATACAGCGTGGCGAGCCGCTGACCGCCGCTGCCGTGCTCAAGGAGACGTCGGCCCTGCCCGCCGTCTGCGGACGCGTATGTCCGCAAGAGAAGCAGTGCGAGAGCCGATGCATATACCACAAGATGGGCAAGGAGCCCGTGGCCATCGGCTACCTCGAGCGCTTCGCCGCCGACTTTGCCGCCATGGCTCCCGAGAATGATTGGCAATCCCCTGCTGCCGTGCCTGTTAAGGCCAAGATTGCCGTGGTCGGCTCTGGCCCTGCCGGCTTGAGTTTCGCCGGCGACATGGCCAAGCGCGGCTACGCCGTCACCGTCTACGAGGCGCTGCACGAGATCGGCGGCGTGCTCAAGTACGGTATACCTGAGTTCCGTCTGCCCAACTCGATAGTAGACAAGGAGATAGACTCGCTCCGTCGCCTCGGCGTGGAGTTCGTCAACGATATAGTAATCGGCAAGACGCTCACCTACGACCAGCTCGTGGCCGCAGGATTCAAGGGCGTGTTTGTGGCTTCTGGCGCCGGCCTGCCCCGCTTCATGGGTATCCCCGGCGAGAACCTGATCGGCGTGATGTCGAGCAATGAGTACCTGACCCGCGTCAACTTGATGGGCGCAGGTCGTCCCGGCTGGGACACCCCCGTCAAGAAGGGCCATCGCGTGGCTGTGGTCGGCGGCGGCAACACCGCTATGGACTCGGTGCGAACCGCTCTGCGCATGGGTGCCGACGAGGCTTACATCATCTATCGACGCAGCGAGGCCGAGATGCCTGCCCGTGTCGAGGAGGTGCATCACGCTAAGCAAGAGGGAGTTAAGTTTATGTGCCTTTACAACCCCGTGGAGTACAAGGGCGACGAAAAAGGCTGTGTGACAACGGCCGTGCTTGAGCGAATGGAGCTTGGCGAGCCAGACGCCTCTGGACGCCGCAGCCCGGTGCCGACGGGCGAGTACGTGGAGCTTCCCGTCGACGAGGTGATCGTAAGCGTCGGCGTATCTCCCAACCCGTTGATTCCCAATAGTCTCTCGGGCGAAGGCCTGAACGTGAGCCGCAAGGGCACCATCGAGGTGGGTGACAATATGGAGTCGTCAATCCCTATGCTGTTTGCCGGGGGCGACATCGTGCGCGGCGGCGCCACCGTAATCCTCGCCATGGGCGACGGACGCAAGGCGGCGCAGGCAATGGCTGAAAAGTTGGAGGTATGAAGTTTATTTCCAGTATATTACTCTCGGCGATGGCCGTTGCGGCCATCGCCTGCGGCAGTGGCAATGCCAAGCAGACCGAGGCTAAGGCCGGCACCCCGCAGCCTGCCGCCATTGATGCTCCTGAGTTCTCGGCTGACAGTGCTTACGCGTATGTGGCTCAGCAGGTGGCATTTGGCCCTCGTGTGCCCGGCAGCGTAGCTTCGCGACAGACAGCTGACTGGATTGTTGGCAAGCTCCGCGAGTTCGGTGCAGCCAACATCGAGGAGCAGCATACCCAGCTTAAGGCCTACGACGGTACTCCGCTCGACGCCTGCAATATTTCCGCGCAGTTCAACCCCGACGCTGAGCGCCGCGTGCTCCTGCTGGCGCATTGGGACACGCGCCCCTGGGCCGACAATGAGAGCGACTCGGCAAAGCGGCATCTGCCCATCGACGGCGCCAACGATGGCGCCTCGGGCGTGGGCGTAATCCTTGAAGTAGCGCGCCACATGGCTGAGCGCCAGCCTAATGTGGGCGTCGATGTGCTCTTTGTCGATGCTGAGGATTATGGCCGCCACGCTGACGAGCCAGACCAGCCGGGCGACAATCTGTCA
>CAMWUM010000038.1 GCA_947177435.1 uncultured Muribaculaceae bacterium | reverse complement strand
TCGGCGGACTATCTCCAAATACGAAAGTTCTTCGGCATTCGTTTTCTTTATATCGTCTGTCATATCATTTAATATCTTTCAGTTGCACATACGGATTAAGAACGCGCTTGATATCCTCCCAGTAGGCCTTGGCATCAGTGCGCGTCCACGCCATGAAATGTTCAATCTTGCGTGAATAGGCTTTTTCGAACACATTGCGGGTACCTACCGGGGTATAGACCTCAAACTCATCGGCAAGGATCCTGCGCCTCTTCACAGGGAAACTGTTATTGCCATAACTGCTGTTGGTGCTGGAGTTCAGCAGCACAAAATTCCAAATGAAATCTTTCTCCCTTTTATCCACCGTTTCAAAGGTGTTTTCACTAAAATTGTCCTCAAAATATTTTGATTTAAAAATTTTTTCCAGTTTCTCTTTGGGTAATTCTTCGCCATCCTCCTTATTTAGGATTGACAGCAATTGCTCGCACAGGTCTTCTTCTTCCTTATCCTCCACATCGACCTTATATTTCATGCCTTCGTCATCCACGGGTATGGGCTTGTTGCCGGTGATAAGTTCAATCAAGTCGACGGCAAGTTCCTTCTGCTCTTTCTCGTCGGGCTCATGGTCATGGCTTGAGGCCACATGCTCCTGATCCCAACCCTTGTCTTTGCGCACCTGCTTGTAATCGGCGAATGAAAAGCGGGCAGTGTCGTTATGGCGGCGATCCTCAAGCAGTATGTTGTACAGAAACAGTATCTCTGACAACTCTTTATGGCCGTGAAACAACTTATTTGACTGTATGCCCTTGACCGTATCACGGATTATATCATCAAGCTTGGCTATTCGCTCACCCTGGTTGAGCGGCGGCAACAGGGCCTGCAGTTTCTTTAGATCGTAGGCCGAATTATATTCTATAATGAAGCCAACGCGATGGTAGAGATGTCTGTTTTCATACCATTCCATCACGAGGTCGAAGAGGTTCTTGATGCCGTCCCACTGCTGCTTCACCCATTCCAGACGCTTAGCCGGATCCCTGTACCCTCCATTTTTCATCATTTGCCGGTACGAGTCGAGGTAGGCGTTGAATGTGAAGTAATGCTTCTCCTTTAATTTGTCCGTCTTGCCTTTCTGCAAATCAAGGAAATATTCGATGCGGCTCTCATAGGCCAATCCGTGACTCGCCTCACTGTATATGAAATCCCAAAGCGAGTCATCGTGCAACCTGCGCTCGATTGCATCCCATTCGAGGGCAATCTTCTGAATGACATCCCTCTCAGACAATTCGGCATTATGGGCAGCGGGCACGTTGCTCCTTTGGAGCAAGAGGGCCTTGACGAGTTCGGCATTGTTCAGTCCAATTTTTCCGGCGTTGAGCCTATCGAAGATCTCAACATTCTTGTCATCGCCCTCCGAGGGCAGATACCAAATAAAGTAAGTGTATTTTCTCAAGGTTTTCTTGAAATCGTCCAGGTCGTGAACTACCTTGAGCTTTTTGTAGGCGGCATTGAACACCTCGGCAAAATGGCTGTAATCGCAATTCTGGTCGTCGAAATGGGCGTACTTCTCAGCCGAGAACAATGTCTCGCCGAGCTGTGGCAGCCATTCCGAACTGTGCTTGCGCGTCTCGTACTTTATGTCGTAAGCATATCTGGGCAGGGATGAAAAGTATTTTTTGTCTTCATCCTCGTTCTCATCTTCAAATTGCAATTGGCGGAGCACTTGCAGCAGGAGGAGAATCGTGGTGAGGCGCTGTTGCCCGTCTATTACCTCCAGATACTCAGTGCCATCTTTCTCGATAGGCCTTACCACAAGAGGCTGCAGGCAGTAAAACGCGTCGCGGTTTGTCTCTCTGCGAGTATTGAACTCTTCGAGGTCATCGATCAATTGCTCCACCTGCTCGGCGCTCCACCGGTATCCCCTTTGGTACGCCGGCACATAAAAATTCAGCCATTCCTTCTTTTCACGCAACAGACTGCCTACGGACACGAGGTCTAAAGAATTGAATTGAGGTATTGATTCGTTCATTTGATAATCTAATTTGGATATATAACTGTGCAAAGATAGCAAATTAATCACAATAATCTGACCTAACACCTGTGAAAAATCTTTTGTGGGCAAATTGCTTGGGGATGCCAAAAATTATTGCTATTTTTGCGGTGGATTATGTAAAAGCTTTTGATTAACTGAAATCCTTATTTTTACCTATGAAACTATCCTCTATCGCCAAGCTTGCGCTGTGCGGCTCACTCGGGTTTTCGGCCCTGGCTGCGCGTGCCGACGAGCCCATGGCCGCTTACCTTTTCTCTTACTTTACGGGCAACAGCCCCAGCCAGGAGCAGATATCTTACGCCATCAGCCGCGACGGCTTCAACTATACGCCGATGAACAACGGCAACCCCGTAATCAACTCTAAGGATATTGCCCTTACAGGCTGTGTGCGCGACCCGCACATACTCCGTGGTGAGGACGGGATGTTCTACATGGTGGCCACCGATATGAAGAGCAGCCTCGGATGGCAGAGCAACCACGGCCTGGTACTCCTCAAGTCACCCGACCTCATCACGTGGGAATCTCACGCCATCGACTTCCAGGTGAAATATCCCGGCACGAAGTTCGCAAATGCCAAGTACGTGTGGGCTCCGCAGACCATCTGGGACGAAGAGGCCGGCAAGTACATGATTTACTTCGCTTTCGGCGACAATGACAAGGTCAAGTACCAGACACCGTACTACGTCTACGCCAATGCTGATTTCTCCGACCTCGAGGGCGAGCCTCAGGTACTGTTCGACACCGGCAACGCCGCCATCGATATGGACATCGTTTTCCATGAGGAGACCCAGACCTACCATCTGTTCTATAAGGACGAGGCCGTGACCCACGGCATCACCCAGTGCACATTCGCTAAGGGCGACCTCCACCACCCCGAACGCTGGTCATTCCCCAACGTGAAAATCAGCGGCAACGAGGCTGCCGAGGGAAGCGGCGCATTCCCTCTGATCGACGGCGGATGGTGCCTGATGTGGGACTGCTACAACAACGGCCACTATATGTTCAACCGCTCCGAGGATCTAAACACATTCACCTTCGTACAGAACACCCCCACCCGAGGCGCGTTCACTCCCCGCCACGGCACGGTAATCCAAATCACTGAAGCCGAACTCAAAGCTCTTGAAGCCGCCTTCCCCTACGTCACAAACATCGAGGGCCTGCCTCAGGGCTATGCCTACGCCAAGCAAGCAGAATCGGGCTTGCACCTGGGCAAAAAAGCCGACGGCGGCGCAGCCCTTTTCGACGATACCGACGACCAGACAATCAAGCTTGTACCCAGTGAGGCATACGAGGGATACTACAACATCGTGGTCGAGGACGGCAACACACCTTACTACATGCAGAAGTACGGTTCGGACAACTGGACCACTATGTTCCGCACAGATGGCAAGGACTTGGATTACGCTCTGTGGTCGTTCGAGGACGCCGGCCAGGGCTACATAAAATTCAAGAACAAGGGCACCAGCCTCTACCTCGGTTCTGACAACACCACTTCCGGTTCGTCTGTATATTCCGATAAGAACGGTACCGACATTAAGCACAAATTCTACTTTGAAGAGGTGTCTGATCCCTCTGGCATCGAAGCGGTTGAAACCGACCAAGCCACTGCGGTCTATACGGTACAGGGCATGCGCGTGGCCGCTCCACAGCCGGGCATCAATATCGTTGTCGCCAACGGCACGGCCACGAAAGTTTACGTAAAATGACCGGCAATTTCGCCATCTGAATAAAATTCGCTAATTTTGCAGCAAATATTCCAACATACTTTTTCTAAAAGCACAGAAAAATGACTATCGACAACTACGATTTCTCTGGCAAGAAAGCCATCGTGCGCGTTGACTTCAACGTGCCTCTCGACGAGAACGGCAACATCACCGACGACACCCGCATCCGCGGCGCCCTCCCCACCCTCAAGCACATCCTCGACAAGGGCGGCAGCCTCATCATCATGTCGCACATGGGCAAGCCTAAGGGCAAGGTAAACCCCAAGTTCTCTCTGGCTCAGATCAAAGACGCCGTCGCCAAGGCACTGGGCTGCGACGTGAAGTTCGCTCCCGACTGCGCTGACGCCGCCGAGGCAGCAGCCAACCTCAAGCCCGGCGAGGTGCTCCTGCTTGAGAACCTCCGCTTCTATCCCGAGGAGGAAGGCAAGCCCGTCGGCATCGACAAGGCCGATCCCGCTTACGACGAGGCCAAGAAGGCTATGAAGGCCAGCCAGAAGGAGTTTGCCAAGAAGCTCGCCGGCTATGCCGACGTTTACGTCAACGACGCATTCGGCACCGCCCACCGCAAGCACGCCTCCACCGCCGTCATCGCCGACTACTTCGACGCTGACAACAAGATGCTCGGCTACCTCATGGAGAAGGAAGTGCAGGCTGTCGACAACATCCTCAGCGACATCAAGCGTCCCTTCACCGCCATCATGGGCGGCAGCAAGGTGTCTACCAAGATCGGCATCATCGAAAACCTCATGGACAAGGTCGACAACCTCATCCTCTGCGGCGGCATGACCTACACCTTCGCCAAGGCTCAGGGTGGCAAGATCGGTAATTCAATCGTTGAGGACGACAAGCTCGACCTGGCACTCGACATCATCAAGAAGGCCAAGGAAAAAGGCGTCAACCTCGTGCTCGGCATCGACTGCATCGCCGCTGACAGCTACAGCAACGACGCGAAGACCATGGTTTGCCCCGTCAACGAAATCCCCGACGGTTGGGAAGGCCTCGACGCCGGACCCAAGACCCGCGAACTCTTCGCCGAAGCCATCAAGCCCGCCAAGACCATCCTTTGGAACGGCCCCGCAGGCGTGTTCGAGTTCGACAACTTCACCGCTGGCAGCCGCGCCATCGCCGAGGCCATCGTTGAAGCTACCAACAACGGCGCATTCTCTCTCGTTGGCGGCGGCGACTCTGTCGCTTGCGTCAACAAGTTCGGCCTGGCCGACCAGGTTTCCTACGTATCTACCGGCGGCGGCGCCCTCCTCGAGGCCATCGAAGGCAAGGTGCTCCCCGGCGTAGCAGCCATCAAGGGCTAATCACTCAAATCAATAATCATAAAAGACCGCACGCATCTGCGCGCGGTCTTTTTTAAACCATTCCTCCATTGGAAAATATCGACTGGGCCTTTGTCGAAGCCAACTTAAAAGCATCACCATCAGCCCTGCGCCTTAAATACCATGGCAAAGGCCGCGAATTGGAAATAACGCAGGTCGAATGCCGCCAGAAATTCGCCAAGAAACTGGCCGAGACGCTCGCCGACCACCCACATCTCATCTTCCCGTCCGTCCTCGCCGGAGAGCAATCCACCAGCGATGCCCTTGCCTGCCTCCACGCCGGCCTCGTCACGAATTCACCATCCGCAGAGGCCGCTTGCGGCCTCCCATCTGCCATCGACCTCACCGCCGGCCTCGGCATCGACGCCAGCCATCTGGCCGGCCGCTTCCGTGTCACCGCCCTCGAGCTCGATCCGGCCAAAGCCGAAGCGCTTAGGCTCAATTTCGGCGACATCCTGTGCGTTGAGCAGGCTGACTGCCGCGAGTTCGTCAGCGCTTACGATGGCCAGCCGTTTGACGTAGCATTCATCGACCCCGCACGACGCACAGCCGACGGCGGCCGAGCGTTTGCCCTCGCTGACTGCCAGCCTGACGTCGTGGCGATGCTTCCCGCCCTACGCCACATGGCCCGCACGCTGATAGTCAAGGTGTCGCCCATGCTTGACATCACTGCCCTCGCCTCTGCGCTGCCCGGCACGCGCAGAGTAATCGCATACGGCACAGCCACCGAGTGCAAAGAACTCGTGGCCGCTGTCGACCTCCAAGTTCAAGACCACCCCCTGACCATCGAGGCTGTCACCGTCGGCAGGTGCTCCATATCATTCACCCCCGCAGAAGAGCGGGAAGCCAAGGCAACAATTGCCGATAGCATCGAGGCCGGCATGCGCCTATACGAGCCCTACCCCGCCACGATGAAGGCCGCCCCCTTCAACCTCCTCTCTGAGCGCTGGGACGTGCTGAAACTGCACCCCAACACCCACCTCTACGTATCCACCACCCCCGTCGATGGCTTTCCGGGCGAAGAATACGTAATCGAAAAGGTTGTGCCCTACGAATCAAAGCACATCAAGCGCCTGCGCCGTGAATACCCGGCCATTCAAGTCACCTGCCGCAACTTCGACATGGCCGCCGAAGCCCTCCGCCGCCAACTCGCCGTCAAAGACGCCGGCCCTCTCCGCCTCTTCGCCGCCGGCACCCCCTCCGGACGCCTAATGCTAATCTGCAGGGCCTCAAAGATTACTCGTTGAGGCTTTTGCTTCACGGCGCAGGATTTTACGAATGGTGCGCCACTTTGGGAAAATGGCGCTGGGGCGTATTGGGCTGCCTAAAAAGCCGATGATTATGAGAGACAACAGGGCCGCTATCAACAGCCAGCCGTAGATTTCTTTCATTGATACGACCATGGCTTGGCACTGTACGATGCCGTAGAGGTCGCCAAGGGGCATTAAGGCAGTGACATCGGTGAAACGCGCACCGATGAGGGTGGCATTTTTGGCCATGACGTGACGCAGCGCTTCGCCGATTATGGCCGGGCCGAGCGTGGCACCCATCACTGCTCCAGTGAAGCCGTTGACCACCAACGCCTGCGGGAACACGAAGAAATGCAGTCCGCTTTGCACTATCGAGGTTAGGAACACGATGGATATGATAACCGATGCGATGCCGCGCACAAAAAGCGGCAGGAAGAGCATTTCCTTCTCGATGCCATAATCAATCATAAAGTAGAACCATCCCAGATAGACAGCCGCAAGAACAAATCCGATGGCAGACATAGTCTTGTACCGCCATTTGCGCCTGGCGAAGGTGACGAAAGTAAAACCGCAGCCGACTACGACTCCGGCAAAGACGTACCAGTTCAGGTCAATCAAGTTCTGCTCGTCAAAACCAAGTATTGTGGCGGCGTATGTATGTTCAAACACGTGCTCTGTGGCCATCAACGTGAAAAAGACAAGATATATCAGTGTGGCCCTCACCACGTTGCGGTTGGTCATAGCCTGGAACGATATATATGGATGATGCAGAAACGATGCCCTCCACAAATTGATAGCCAGACAAACCGCTCCGATGATGGCGGCACCGCGTATCTCCTCGGCTTCCCACCAATCATAGAAGTTACCGTACACACAAATAAATGTGAAGCAAAGCATTACCACGCTCCACAGCCCAGCGCCTATCCAGTCGATGCCAAGTAGAGGTATTTGCATCGGCCCCTTGAACGGTTTTACCAACAAGAGCGTGAGAGCTAGCATCAGCGCCAACAAACCGGCCATTATCCAGTGCATATACTCCCACGTCCACATCTGCGCTACGTAGATGGTGGCGATGCCACTGAGCTGTATCACTCCGTCGACCACGAGGTAGACATAGCAGAAGAATATCGCCATATCACGCTTAGGCGTGAGCCAAAGCTGTATGGTGGAGTTGCAAACAAACGTGGCCCACATCCTGAACCACCCCGCCACAAAGCACGTGCCCACGAGCAGCGGCACGCTCGTGGTGTGGGCGCAGATGAACGTGGCGACTATCAGCACAGTGCCGCATACGAGCAGGCCTACCCTATTGGAAAAGCGGAACTTGAGTCTGAACATCACCGCGAAGTTAATCGACATGCCCACAAGAGAAGCATAGCCAGCCATCAGTATATCTTCCTGCATCAGTGCGGTGGTGCCCACCATATCGGTGGCTGCAGCCAGGTAAATGCCGCCCGAGAACTGCACTATCAGCACGAAGAAGATGAACAGCCACGGCTTCAGCCTACGGGGCACATAGTTGGGCACGTCGGGTATATCAAATGGGCCTTGGGGCCCGTGCCAATCTCCCATCTCAGTACTTCAATTCGCATTCCACATTCATGCCCGCACGCAGCAGTTCGGAGTCGACGTCGGAGTCTAATTCTATCCTGACTGGCACACGCTGGCGCACTTTCACGAAATTGCCCGCCGAATTGTCCTGCGGCAGCAGTGACAATGACGCGCCGGTGGCCGTAGAAATAGACACCACTTTACCCTTGAATGTCTTGCCTGGGATAGCGTCGACTTTTATGTCAACCTCGCTGCCGACATGTATATGCTCGAGTTGAGTCTCCTTGAAATTTGCGGCAACCCATACCTCAGAGCCATCGACCACATCGAGCAGTGTCTGACCAGGCTGCACCAGCTGGCCAATCTGTATCTCCTTACGCGAAGCAAAACCGTCGCACGGCGCGGTGATTACAGTGTACGAAAGATTAAGTTCGGCCATGTCGAGCAGCGCCTTAGCTAGCTGCACCTCGGCATCGTTGGCGGCAATCCGCTGGTTGGCCTCTACCACAACCGACGACGAGGCAGCGCGCTGGCGTGCAAGTGTCTCGTAACGCGCTTTCTTAGCCAGGTACTCAGTCTGCACGGCGTCGAATTGCTGGCGGGTCACTGCGTCCTTTGCGAGCAGGCGCTCGTAGCGGTCGAGATCGATCTTAGCGTTATCCATCAGCACCTTTGCCTCAGTAATTGAAGCCTCCGAGACGGCAGCATTGGCCGCTGCCACTCCCACGGTCTGATCGGCCACCGAGCGTCCGGCCAGCGCGCGCTGGTAGTCGGCACCGGCCTGAGCCACGCGCAAGCGCATATCGGCGTCGTCAATAATCACAAGGGTATCGCCCTTTTTCACAGGCTCGTACTCACTGAAGCGTATCTCCTTGATGTAGCCCTGCACGCGGCTGTTGACCGGTACGATTTGCCTCTGTATCTGTGCATTGTCAGTAAACTCTACGCGGCCAAAGTGCACAAACTTTGAGGCCACCCAGCAAGCGGCAGCCAGTATTACCACGATAGTTATTATGTATGATAACAGTTTTTTAGCGGGGTGTTTCATATTTTTCCGGATGTGAACAGAAGTTTGTAGTAATAGTAAATGATGTTGATGCGCGCGTTGACGAGTTGCTGCTCGGCATCAAGTTTGGTATTGGCGGCATCGAGCATGTCGGTAATCAACGCCGTACCCTCGGAATAACGGGCGAATACTGTGGCATAATTGCGGTCGGCCAGCTCTACGTTCTTATTCTGTGTGTTGAGTTCCTCGTATGCTTCGAGATAGCGAACGTAGTCAGCATGTACTACCAACTCGGTGCTTTCCTGAGCTGCATCAAGTGCCGCGTGCGCCTGGGCGGTAGCGGCACGGCTGCGAGATACGGACTTGTTGGTTTTGTAAAGCGACGAGAGGTTATATGTAACGCCCACGCCCACATACCAATAGCTCAGGTTGCGGTTGATGGGAGGCACCTCGGTGAGGATTGGGCCATCGAAGTTCCAACCAGCTTGCAGTCCGACGTTGGGCAGGCGCTCGGCGCGGGCCAACTGCTCGCCTTTGAGCGATAGGTCGACACCCGAGCGCGCCAACTTAATCGTCGGCGAGTTGGCCAATGCGTCAGTCTGCCACGCCTCAGCGCTCTGCGACGGCAGCGAGCGGCTGAGCAGTGCCGAGTCGGGCTGTATCATAATGCCCTCGGGAAATCCGGCAATCGTGACAAGATTGTCGTTGAGGATGGAGATTAAGTTATTGATTTTCACCAGTTGCAGTTCGAGGTTAGATACCAGCAATTCGTAGCGTGTGATATCGTTTTGCAGTGCGACGCCCTGCTCGTATCTCGCCCGCATCTCGGCGAGCACCTTACCGGCCTGCGCGATGTTGCTTTCAACCACGGCACGCAAGTTGCAGTACTTGTAGATATCAAGATAAAAGCCGGTCAATTGCATACGCAAGTTATCGCGCTGCAACTCGGTGGCATACCTTGCGGCAGTCAGCTTCAACTCGGCCATCTCAATGCCTGCCGTGATGGCTCCGCCGGTGTATACGGGCTGCGCCACACTGATGCCCAGCGTGTTGCCAAAATGCGGAATGTGCGCTGTCTGATAGTCAGTGAAGTCGCGCTTGGTGATAAATCCATTGCCGATATAACTCAGCGACAGCCCGACATTGATATCGGGCAGCCGCTTGGCACCGGCCACGCTGATTTCTTGGCGCGCCTCCAGTTCGGCCGCCAATGAGGGACGCAATTGCAAGCTGTTGGCCTCTGCCATCTCGAAAACCTCCTCGAGAGTGGTGACTACCTGTCCGTATGCACGCGCCCCAATGCCCGACAAGGCCACCACAAGCAGCCCTGCGAGCAATCGTCGATTGTTCATAAGGAATAAAAAAATAGTTATGGGAAATAGGTTGACGACCGCTTTTCGCCACTCTCTGGCGACCGACGGCCATGTTGTCATCTAATCAGATGTCAATCAACAACAAGCAGTACTCTTCCAATTCTCCTTGAAAGAGTAATTCAATACGCTTTGGTGTGCAATTTTCTCAGTCATCAATACGCCGCTCTTTGTGAACGACCCTGCAAAATTACAAAAAATTTCCCAAATCCCCGTCATTCCCTTTGCATTTTTTTGCTATTACAGATCCGTTCCCCCTGAGCTTATGTTGTCTTTCAAAATTATTGTGTTTAAAATTTTTGTATTTCAAAATTTATTTTTACCTTTGCATAAAGAAGAATTATGCACATA
>CAMWUM010000037.1 GCA_947177435.1 uncultured Muribaculaceae bacterium | reverse complement strand
GCGAAGAACGGCCGCTGATGCTCTTCGGTGAGGTGGAGAATGCCTCTGAGGTACTTGTGATTGAAGTCGCTGTACTGCTGCATCCACTCGGTGCGCTGCTCGGGTGTGACTTCGCCCCGGGGCTGACGCTGGGCTGTGGCTGCGGCGGCCGCACAGAGGATGATTATGAGCGTGAGGATAGTTTTTTTCATTGCTGTTCGGTAGAGGAGGAGTAATCGTCAGCACAGAACTCATCGATGTCGATGCTGTCAAAGTCGATGCCTTGCTGCATCATGTCGTCGAGCAGGTCGCTGTGGCTTACGTTGCGGTCGATATGGTCAAAGGCGAAGGCCGGATCGGCGGCTGCCTCGGCCACGATGGCGGGCACGGTGTCGGCCGACGGGGTGAGACTGGTAAACATCTTGAGCATCAGCCACACGCCGGCAAACATGGCGGCCATGTAGACGTACGGGCGCATGCGCTGCCACGTGGTGCGGCGGCGCAGCACGGTCTCGGTGCTGTCTTTGTCTTCGTACGGGGTGTGAGGGAGAGACTCAGCCATGCGGGCGGCAAAGTCGGAGAAGTAGCCCTGCGGGACGGTCATTCCGTCGCGGCGGCGCACCTCGTCGAGTATGTCTTTCTTGTTTTTGTCCATGACTAAGTGATTCGTGTTTGGTTATTTGACGGACGAGGGGCGCAAAGGTTTAACGCTCGCGGCAAAAAAATGTATTTTTAGCGATTTAGTCGACGTTTTGTACGAATTGCTCGATTTTTTTGACGGCAAGGTGGTACGACGCCTTCAGGGCGCCGACCGACGTGCCGAGCACCTCGGACATGTCTTCGTACTTCATGTCGTCATAGTATTTCATATTGAATACGAGCCTCTGCTTTTCGGGGAGCGAAGCGATGGCCAGGCGCAGCTTTTGGGCCAGGGCGTCGCCGTCGATGTTGGTATCGGCCTCGATGGCGTCTGCCAGGTGGGCCTGCTCGTCGTCGAGCGAAAGGGAGCAGCGTTTGCGCTCACGCTCGAGAAACGCTATGCCCTCGTTGATGGCGATTTTATACAACCAGGTCGACAGCTTGGCGTCGCCGCGAAAGTTCTCGAGACTCTGCCACGCCTTCATAAAGGTGTTCTGCAGCAGGTCGTTAGTGTCGTCGTGTGTCTGCACCATGCGACGTATCTGCCAGTACAGCGGCTCGGTGTACTCGGCTATCACCTCAGCGAAAGCCTTGCGGCAGCGCGACGGGTCGCGCAGTCGCTCTATCAGGTCGGGGTTTTCGCGTGGGTAGTCGGCCATGGGAGGGTGGTACGGTTTGAGTGTGTAAAGTTACGATATTTTTCCGAAACCGCCAAATTTTCCACAAAAATTATTCATTTTTGCCACTGCTGTAATACCTGCACACTGGTGCCACGGCGCATGAGTCGCACAGGGGGCGGCGGGCCTTGCACACGTACCGGCCGTGGAGTATGAGCCAATGGTGAGCCTTGGGAATGATGTCGGCGGGGATGTGCTTGGTCAGGGCCATCTCGGTTTGCAGGGGCGTCTTGCTGCCGGTGGTGAGGCCTATGCGCTCGGCCACGCGAAACACGTGCGTGTCAACTGCCATGGCCGGTTGGTTGTAGACCACGGCCAGGATCACGTTGGCGGTCTTGCGGCCCACTCCGGGCAGGGTCATCAGCGAGTCGATGTCCGAGGGCACCTGCGAACCGAAGTCACTGACCAGACGCCGGGCCATGCCTATGAGCAGCTTGGTCTTGTTGTTGGGATAGGAGCAGGAGCGGATGATCTCAAACACCTGCTCGGGCGTGGCGGCGGCCAGGGCCTCGGGCGTGGGGAAGGCGGCGAACAGGGCCGGCGTGATCATATTGACCCTCTTGTCGGTGCACTGGGCCGAGAGGATGACGGCACACAGCAACTCGTACGGGTTGCCGAAATGCAGCTCGGTGTCGGCCACGGGCATCTCGCGCTCGAAAATCTCGATGGCCCGGGCGTAACGTTGTTTGGTGGTGAGCCCCACGGAATCAGCGCGCTGAGGCGAACTCTTCGAGGAAGCGGACGTCGTTTTCCGAGAACAGGCGCAGATCGCTCACGCGGTACTTGAGGTTGGTGATGCGCTCGATGCCCATGCCCAAGGCAAAGCCTGTGTACTCCTTCGAGTCAATGCCGCAGGCCTCGAGCACGTTGGGGTCAACCATACCGCAGCCCAGGATCTCAACCCAGCCCGTGTGCTTGCAGAATCCGCAGCCCTTGCCGCCGCAGATGTTGCAGCTGATGTCCATCTCGGCCGACGGCTCGGTGAAGGGGAAGTAGCTGGGGCGCAGGCGTATCTTGGTCTCGGGGCCGAACATTTCCTGGGCGAAGTACAGCAGCGTCTGGCGCAGGTCGGCAAAGGTGACGCCCTTGTCGACATACAGAGCCTCGACCTGGTGGAAGAAGCAGTGGGCACGGGCCGAGATGGCCTCGTTGCGGTACACGCGGCCGGGGCAGATGATGCGGATCGGGGGCTTAGAGCATTCCATCACGCGACTCTGCACCGACGAGGTGTGGGTGCGCAGCAGCACGTCGGGCTGTCGCTTGATGAAGAACGTGTCCTGCATGTCACGCGCGGGGTGGTCGGCGGCGAAGTTGAGCGACGAGAACACGTGCCAGTCGTCCTCCACCTCGGGGCCTTCGGCCACGGTGAAGCCCAGGCGGCGGAAAATGTCTATGATTTCCTCACGCACCAGCGACAGGGGATGGCGCGTGCCCAGGCGCCAGGGGGCAGCCGTGCGGGTGAGGTCGAGGCCGGCATCGACGTCGGGAGCCTCGTCGGCAGCGGCGCGCAGGGCGTTGATCTTATCGGTGGCAAAAGTCTTCAACTCGTTGAGGGCCTGGCCGATGGCGCGCTTCTGGTCGGCGGGTACGTTGCGGAAGTCGGCGAAGAGGAGCGACACCTCGCCCTTCTTGCTCAGATATTTGATGCGCAGGGCTTCGGCCTGGGCGGCAGATTCGGCCGTGGCGGCAGCGATCTCTGCTTTGAGTGCGTTAATCTTGTCGAGCATGATGGTCTGTTTCAATAGCCGCAAAGGTAGCAAAAAAATCCCGCACGGCAAAATATTTTCCTTTAAAATTAATGCCCCGGCCGATGGCCGGGGCATTGCTTATGGATTGTGTCGGGGGATTACTTGCCGATGTAAGCCTTGACTTGGGCCAGGATGTTGTTGGCGGTGAAGCCGAACTTCTCGTCGAGCACCTTGTAGGGGGCCGACGCGCCGAAGCGCTCCATGCCGTACACCTTGCCGGCAAAGCCGTCGATCATCTTCAGGGTGACGGGCAGGCCGGCGGTGAGGCCGAACTGGGGCAGCTCGGGCATCAGCACGCTGCGGCGGTATGCCTCGGGCTGCTCGTTGAAGCGTCCGATGCAGGGCATCGACACTACGCGGGCGCTGATGCCCTCGGCGTCGAGTAGCACGGCCACCTCGCACAGCAGGCTCACCTCAGAGCCGTTGGCCACGAGCACCACGTCGGGCTTGGCGGGGTTCATCACCACGTAGCCGCCCTTGTAGGCGCCCAGGGCTTCCTCGTAGCGGTCGCCGCTCTCGGCGGGCAGGTCGGGGATGTTCTGGCGGCTGAGGATGAGGGCAGAGGGAGTCTCGTTGTTCTCCATAGCCATCTTCCAGCATACGGTGGTCTCCACAGCGTCGGCGGGGCGCAGGGCCATGAGCGAGGGCTTGCCGCTGAAGTTGTGCACGGCCTCGAGCAGGCGGATTTGTGCCTCTTGCTCGATGGGCTCGTGGGTGGGGCCGTCCTCGCCTACGCGGAACGCGTCGTGGGTAAGGATGTACTTGACGGGGAGCTCCATCAGGGCGGCCATGCGCATGGCGGGCTTCATGTAGTCAGAGAACACGAAGAACGTGCCGCAGGCAGCGACCATGCCGCCGTGGAGCACGATGCCGTTCATCAGGCAGGCCATGGTGAGCTCGGCCACGCCGGCCTGCAGGAATGCGCCGGTGAAGTCGCCGTGGGTCAGGGCGTGGGTCTTCTTGAGGAAGCCGTCGGTCTTGTCGCTGTTGGCGAGGTCGGCCGACGAGCAGATCATGTTGCCCACCTTCTCAGCCAGCACGCTCAGGACGGCTGCAGAAGCGGCGCGGGTAGCGCTGCCGGGCTTCTGGGTGATGCCCTTCCAGTCGATTTCGGGGAGTTTGCCGGCCAGGTAGTCCTCGAGGAGCTTCACCTGGTCGGGGTTAGCGTCGGCCCAAGCCTTGTAGGCTGCGCGGCGCTCCTTGACGATGGCGCGGAGCTCTTCGGCGCGCTTGGCGTAGAGTTCCTTGACCTCGGGAGCGATGGTGAAGGGGTTCTCGGGGTCGAAGCCGAGGTTCTTGATGGTGGCGGCATAGTCGGCGCCGCTGGCGCTCAGGGGCTGGCCGTGGGTCGAGCACTGGCCCTCGAAGCATTCGCCGTCGGCGGTGACGGCTCCGCGACCCATCACGGTCTTGCCGATGATGAGGGTGGGGCGCTCGGTCTCGGCCTGAGCCTTGGCCAGAGCGTCGGCGATTTGCACGGGGTCGGTGCCGTCGATCTCGATTACCGACCAGTGCCATGCGCGGTACTTGGCGGCCACGTCCTCCTTGTCGACAGCGTCGACGTAGGTCGAAAGCTGCACGCCGTTGGAGTCGTAGAACATAATGAGGTTGGCCAAGCCCAGGTGGCCTGCCAGACGGCCTGCGCCCTGCGAAATCTCCTCCTGGATGCCACCGTCGGAGATGAAGGCGTAAGTCTTATGCGAAATCCAGTCGCCGAAGCGGGCCTGGAGGAAACGCTCGGCGATGGCGGCGCCTACGGCCATCGTATGGCCCTGGCCCAGAGGGCCGGAGGTGTTTTCGATGCCGCGCTCTACCTCGAGCTCGGGGTGGCCGGGAGTGGGGCTATCCCACTGGCGGAACTGAGCGAGCTCCTCCATGGTGAAGTGGCCCTGGAGGGCGAGCACGCTATAAAGCATCGGCGACATGTGGCCGGGGTCGAGGAAGAATCGGTCGCGAGCCACCCAGTGGGCGTCGTCGGGGTCTACTACAAGAAACTTAGAGAAGAGCACGTTGACGAAGTCAGCGCCGCCCATGGCGCCGCCGGGGTGACCCGACTTGGCCTTCTCTACCATCGAGGCGGCCAGCGCACGGATGTTGTTGGCAGCCAGGTTGAGGATTTTAGTGTCCATTGCTTATGATTAGTGGATTTAGAATAAATATGCGGCAGTGATGGTCCAGCTGTTGTTCTTGCCGGTCTTGCCTGCCTGGAAGTCGCCGGGGTTGCCGACAAATTTGAGGGTGTTGTTCATGCCAAATCCGTAGCCGGCGCCGATCTGCAGGTGGTTGACCAGCTGCAGGCCGATGCCCACGTTCCAGGCCACGTCAACGGCCTTCTTCTCCCAGGCGGCGTTGATGGCCTTGCTCGAGCAACGGAAGGCGAACGCCGGGCCGGTGTAGATGTACGGAGTGATGATCTTGCCCACGATGGGGAGACCGAGCTTGTATTTGAGGTTGATAGGTACTTCGAGGTAGTCGCCCTTGGTCGAAGGCAGGCTGATGCCGGCTACGGTCGTGCCCTGCTGTATGTTGTCGGTGCGGTGCACGTACATCAGCGAAGCGTCCATGCCGATGCCGATAATGGGCACGGTGAACTCGGTCATAAGGCCGCCGGTGAAGCCGGTGCGGTTGTCAGACGAGAAGTTGTCGCCGAGGTTGCTTACAGACAGTGAGCTGATGTTGACGCCGGCCTTGATGCCGAAACGGAACTGAGCATTGGCCGAGAAAGCGACTGCCAGCACCGCCAGCATCGCAATCATGACTCGCTTGAAGTTTTTCATAATTTCTGCTATTTATTTGGTTAATTTCTGAATTTGCAACCAATTTGCTGATGTTGAAACGTTTACACACACGACAGGAGCCAATGGGGGCCGCGGGTGCGCGTTGCGTTTGCAAATTTAGTATTTTTTCTTCACATTTTGGTGTTTTTCTTTTAAAAGAATTGGTTAAATTTGCGCATTATGAACGAAGAACAAAGATTACACCTGCAAGAAAAGGTCGTGGAGATGCTCCGCACGGTCTTCGACCCGGAGATTCCCGTTGACATTTACAGCCTCGGCCTGATTTACCGCATCGACATCGACGACGACGCCAACCTCGACATCGACATGACCATGACGGCCCCCAGCTGCCCCATGGCCGACTTCATCGTGGAGGACGCTTACCAGAAGCTCCGCAGCATCGACGGCATCAACTCGGTCAACATCAACCTCGTGTTCGAGCCTGAGTGGAACAAGGACATGATGAGCGAGGAGGCAAAGTTAGAACTTAACTTCCTGTGAGCAAACTCGTATATTTCATATCAGACCTGCACCTGGGCTCAAACTGCCTGGCCGACAAGCGCGCCGCCGAGGCTCGGGCCGCGGCCTTCCTGCTCTCGATCAAGGACACGGCCAGCGACCTCTACATGATGGGTGACGTGCTCGACTACTGGTACGAGTACCGCACCGTCGCGCCCCGAGGCTACCTGCGCTTTTTCGGCGCCCTGACCCAGCTCGCCGACGCCGGCGTGCGCCTGCACTGGTACATCGGCAACCACGACATCTGGCTCTTTGACTACCTGCGCGACGAAATCGGCATGGAGGTGGTCGACGGATGGCGCGTGGAGACGATTCTGGGCAAGACATTCTTCCTCACCCACGGCGACGCCGTGGGCCGCCGCAGCCCATCGTTCCGCTTTATCCGCAGCCTCTTCCGCAACCGCCTGGCCCAAAAGATGTATGCCGCCATACACCCACGCTGGACCATACCCTTTGCCCACGCCTGGAGCTCGAGCAGCCGCAGCTCCAAGCCAATAATACACCCCTGGCAGGGCCTCGATGCCGAGCCGCAGGCCCTGTTCGCCGCCGACTACCTGCGCACGCATCCCGACATCGACTACTTCGTGATGGGGCACCGCCACGTGGCCATCGACGAGCCCGTCGGCACAGCCCGCCTCGTCATCCTCGGCGAATGGATCAGCTCTCCCACCTACGCCGTCTTCGACGGCTCCACCCTCCGCCTCCTCCCCTGGCAAATGAAATAGTGATTCTGATTAATCGCGTAGGCAACCGATAGGCACAACGAGGACGCCGTCCTCGCGTGTATAAGCGTAATGCCCTACGCCAGTCAGAACCATAAGAAATGACGGCTTTTTCATACGGTCTGTGTCTATTTTAGCGGCCAATGATTTAAGCGTGTTGGCACCTTCGCTGATTAAAGCCTCCCCTCCAAGCTTAATCTCTATAAGACCATAGCGCCCGTCACGGAGGTGTGCCACCGCATCGCATTCCAGTCCGTTTTTGTCACGATAATGACATATCACACCGTTAATCGCCTCGACGTACACCCGCAAATCTCTCATGCACATAGTTTCAAAAACAAGTCCGAATGTATTGAGGTCTGATGTCAAGTCATTCGGGCCCAGGCCAAGCGCTGCCGTGGCGATTGAAGGGTCGGTGAAATAGCGAGTGTCCGACGTGCGTATTGCTGTCTTTGACCGCAAATTGGGATTCCATGCTTCGACATCTTCAATTACGAATATATTTTTCAACGCCTTGATGTACAAGCCTATGGTTTCGTCTGACAGAAAATCGCCCTCGTTCTGCACGAGGTCTGCTCGTATAGTGCCAAGGCTGGCCTGCGCTCCTTGGTGCCGGGCGTAGGAGCGCAGCAAACGATGCACCATTGACGGATCGCGGTTTACACCGTCAGCAGAACGCAGGTCGCGTTTCTCTACCGCATCCACATAGTCAAAAGCTTGGGCCAAAGCCACTTCTTCTCTCATCCGCAGGGTTGACGGCCAGCCTCCACGACAAGCCAAAAAGGCAAGTCTATCCAAATCAATTGACGACACGCCCTCTACACTTCCTGTATTCTCAAACAATTGCTTTACAGACACCTCGCCAGTTGAGTCACCAGATTCCCAAAGCGACATTGGCCTCATCTTCAGCCAGCCAAAGCGGCCGGTGCCGCTGTGCCTCACTTTGTCCATATCGGCAGGTACTGCAGAACCAGTTAGTATGAACAACCCCAACTCATCTGAATGATCGCATTCATAGCGAATGGTGTCCCAAAGCTCTGGGGCCACCTGCCACTCGTCAATAAGTCTCGGCTTTTCTCCCTTGAGCAAAAGCCGCGGATTAAGACGCGCGAGCTGTATGTTTTCGTCGGCCATACCCGGTTCGGTCATATATTTCACGCTTTTGGCGATTTGTTCGGCCGTAGTTGTCTTTCCACACCACTTTGCACCTTCTATCAGCACGGCGCCCTTGCCTTCGAGTTTGAATTTCAGGATATTATCAGCAATCCTTGGCTTATAGTCTTTCTTCATTGCACCAAAATTATGGCGCAAAGATAAGGATAATTTTTCACAATCCGGGTATTTGGCCGATTTTTAGTCGGGTGTTTGGCGGAAATTTATCCGGTCGTTTGGCCGCATGATGCGTGCAGGGATAAAAAAATCGGCATCTCGCCGAGGGGCGGGATGCCGTATGATGGGATGGGGATGAGCGGGGATTAGAGGTCCCAGACGATGTACATCGCGCCCCAGGTGAAGCCGGCGCCGAAGGCGGTGAGGATGACCTTGTCGCCCTTCTTGAGCAGGTGCTTCATCTCGTCGAGGCACAGGGGGATGGATGCGGCGGATGTGTTGCCGGTATGCTCGATGTTGACGAGCACCTTCTCCATAGGCACGTTGGCCTTGGCGGCCACGGCCTCGATGATGCGCAGATTGGCCTGGTGAGGCACGAGATATGCGATGTCGTCGACGGTGAGGTTGTTGCGCTGCATCACGTCCAGGCTCGAGGTGAGCATGTTGGTCACAGCGTGCTTGTACACGGCGCGGCCGTCCTGGTACACGTAATGCTCGTCGGCGTCGACCGTCTCGTGCGATGCGGGGCGAACCGAGCCGCCGGCCTTCATCAGCAGGTAGTCGCGGCCGCTGCCGTCGACGTGGAAGACGCCATCCATGATGCCGACAGTCTCGTCGTCGGTGGGCTCAACGAGCACCGCGCCGGCGCCGTCGCCAAAGAGAGGGCAGGTCGAGCGGTCCTTGTAGTTGACCATCGACGACATCTTCTCGGCGGCCACCACGATCACCTTTTTGTACAGGCCCGAGCGCACGTAGGCGTTGGCTTCCTGCAGACACACGATGAATCCGGCGCAGGCTGCCTCCACGTCGTAGCCGTATGCGCGGGTCATGCCGCACTGGTGCAGGATGACTGAGGCAGTCGAGGGGAATCGGTAGTCGGGGTTAGAGGTGGCGCAGATGAGCAGGTCGATGTCCTCGGGCTTGTTGCCGGTTTCGGCCAGGAGCTTCTCCACGGCCTTGGCGCCCATGTACGACGAGCCCTTGTCCTTATCCTCGAGGATATGGCGAGTCTTGATGCCTACGCGCGTGGTGATCCACTCGTCGTTGGTGTCGACGATTTTGGAGAGCATGTCATTGTCAAGTATGCCCTCGGGGGCATACGAGGCAATGCCTGATATGCGAGCGTGCAGCATGCCTTATACTGTTTCCTCCATTACAATAGCCTGGCGGCCACGGTAGTAACCGCATTCGCCGCAGACGGTATGGTATACGTGCCATGCGCCGCAGTTGGGGCAGATGGCGATGGTGGGCATTGCGGCCTTGTCGTGCGTACGACGCTTAGCGGTGCGGGTCTTGGATTGTTTGCGTTTAGGATGTGCCATGATTATTATGTTTTTTTGATTTTTATCTTGATGATATCAGAGTAGTCAGAAGTATCAGCGGCGAGGGCTATTCGGCGTCGATCTGGTCGATTTCGTCGATGAGGTCGTTTTCGAGCTCGGCGTCCTCGTCGTCGGTGCGGGTGCGGTACTTGCGCAGCTGGGCGCTCATCTGGCGGTTGCACTTGCCCAGGGGATGCACCCTCTTCATCGGCAGGGCGAGCACTACGGTGTCATATATGGTGTATGCCACGTTGAGCTCGCGGTCGCTCCAGGGGATGATGAGCAGGTCGTCGCTGTCGCAGTTGTAGTCGTCGCCGTACTCGACCATTACGTCGTACTCGGCCTCGATGGGGTAGACCAGGTCGTCGAGGCATCGGTCGCAGAGCACCGTCACATCACCCGTCACCTCGAAGTGCAGGGCGTAACGCTCGGCGCGGTAGTTGACCGTAAGCTTGACTTCGAGGTCAGCTGCGTGTATATCAGTGTTTTCCATATTGGCGAAGAACTGCTCGCCAATATGGAAATTAAACGTATGCTCGCCCTGGCTCAGGGTCTTGAGAGGGACGTTATATTCCGAAAATTTTCCCATTTCGCTCTGTTTCAATTCGCGCACAGGATGGTGCGGTTAGAAAAATCACGCAAAGTTAGTGATTTTATGCGTATCTACAAAGCGAGTTTGGCATTATTTAACGAATTTCGTCCTTTTACTGCATGCCGCTCACCGCAGCCGAGCGGTCAATCTTGGCCACCAGGCCCTGAAGCACCTTGCCCGGACCGATCTCGATGAACTCGGTGGCGCCGTCGGCGATCATGTTGCGCACGGTCTGAGTCCAGCGCACCGGGGCGGTCAGCTGGGCGATCAGATTGGCCTTGATCTCGGCGGGGTCGGTGTGGGGGAGGGCGTCGA
>CAMWUM010000036.1 GCA_947177435.1 uncultured Muribaculaceae bacterium | reverse complement strand
CGGTTTTGCACTGCAAAGGTAGGGAGTTTTTTTGGAACTACCAAATTTTTGGGTGACTTTTTTTGAATTTTTTTTGTTTGGACAAAAAAATGGGGGATTTTGGTGTGTCTTTTCAAAATTATTGGTAATTTTGCGTGTTAGTATTGTTTGAATTTATATGGTATCGTTCTTGATTGCTATTGGTGCGCTCGTTGCGGGATATTTCTTGTACGGAGCGTTGATGGAGCGGGTGTTTGGCATCCGCGCGTCGAAGGCCACGCCGGCTTATACGCGTGGCGACGGCATTGACTTTATGCCTATGCCGACTTGGAAGGTGTTTCTGATTCAATTTCTCAACATCGCAGGGCTTGGGCCGATTTTCGGCGCCATCATGGGTGTGATGTTTGGGCCGGCGGCGTTCTTGTGGATCGTATTCGGCACGATTTTCGCCGGAGCCACTCACGATTTTTTGTCCGCGATGATTTCGATGAGGTCGGGCGGGGCGTCGCTGCCTGAGATTATTGGGCGTGAGCTTGGCAGGCCTATAAAGAATTTTGTGCGCGGATGGTCGGTGCTCCTGCTTATATTGGTGGGAGCGGTGTTTGTAGTCAGTCCCGCGGGACTGCTTTCGGGCATGGTGAGTGACGTGCACTTTTCTTTGTTTGGGCATGAGATGGCCATTCCGTTGTCCTCGAAGGCGTTGTGGATTGGTATCATATTCTTTTACTATTTGTTGGCCACACTCCTGCCGATTGACAAGCTGATTGGCAACATCTACCCGCTGTTCGGCGTGGCATTGCTGTTCATGGCAGTGGCGCTTCTGTGTATCCTGCTGTTCGGCGGGGTAGGGATCCCTTCGGGTTTTGAAGAGGGTCTGCAAAGCCGCTTTGCTGACGGAAAGCATCCAATCTTCCCGATGATGTTTGTGTCAATAGCCTGCGGAGCCATTTCTGGCTTCCACGCCACGCAGTCGCCGATGATGGTGCGTTGCCTAAAGAACGAGCGGTTAGCGCGTCCGATTTTCTATGGCGCCATGGTGGCCGAGGGGCTTGTGGCGCTTATCTGGGCGGCGGCAGCTATTGCGTTTACTAATGGCTACGCCGAACTTGCCGACTATATGTCTGCCCATCCTGAGGGCGCTAGCGCTATCGTAAAAGACATATCGATGACGTGGCTCGGTACGTTCGGTGGCATATTGGCCATCCTGGGCGTGATAGCCGCGCCCATCACTACGGGCGACACGGCGCTGCGCTCGACGCGCCTTATTGTGGCCGATTTCATGAAGATTGACCAAAAGAAGATACTGAAGCGCATCGTGGTGACGGTGCCGATATTCGCGTTGGCGTTCTTGCTGATGTGCATAGACTTCAATGTGCTCTGGCGCTATTTCGCCTGGTGCAACCAGACGTTGGCGGTCTTTACCCTATGGGCGGTTACAGTCTATCTGGCCCGGCACCGAAAGGCCTACGTGGTGACTCTGCTGCCGGCCCTGTTCATGACAGCCGTGTCGGTCAGTTATTTGCTTTATGCCCCGCGTCCCGAAGGCATTGGCCTGCCGTGGGGCTGGGCAGTGGCCGCAGGAGTCAACGCGGCAGTCGTGACGCTGATACCCTTCATTATATATATGAAGCGAATGAAATCACAAATGAAACTTTCAACAAAATAACCATATATCATGAAAACCAATCTTAGCAGGCTTATCAAGCTCGACCGCGTGTCGGAGAAGTACTACTCGCCCAGCAACGAGGTGGAGAAAGCCGCTCTAAGCCGCGACGAGAAAGTCTATCTCGAAATCTACGACTCGGTAGAGGCAGGCGCCACTGCGCAGGCCAAGCGGCTGGTCGAAATCATCAACCACTCAGTCGAGACAAAGGGCAAGTGCGTGCTCGCCCTCGGCGCCGGCAACAGCACTCACCCCGTATATCACGAGCTGGTGCGCCTCAACCATGAGGGACGCGTCAGCTTTCAAAAGGTCATAGTATTCAACATCAGTGAGTTCTATCCTTCGGGCGAGGGGCTGCCTACCACGCTCGGACGCTTGCGTTCGGTCCTGCTCGACCACATCGACATACGCCCCGAAAACATCCGCTCGATCGACACGACAGTGGCCCGCGAGAAGATTCATCTGGCATGCCGCGAGTACGAAGTGAGCATTGAGCGCGCAGGAGGCATCGACGTGGTGGTCTGCGAGATAGGCCCGCGCGGCAACCTCGCCTTCAACGAGCCGGGCACGAAGTTCGGCAGTGGATGCCGCCTCGTGCTGCTCGGTAATCAGACCCGCCACATCGTGGCCAGCGACTACAAGTGCGAAGAGGCGCCGCTCACTGCCGTCACTCTCGGTATCTCCAACCTGTTGGGCGCAAGGCATATCGCCACTATGGCATGGGGCGAGAACTATGCAGGCGTGATCAAACAGACGGTGGAGGGGCCGGTAACAGACGCCCTCCCCGCATCGTTCTTGCAGACGCACAGCCACGCGTCGATTGTCGTGGACCTGGCCGCCGCCGACGAACTCACCCGCATCAGCGAGCCGTGGAAGGTGACCTCGTGCGAGTTGGACGACAAGCTCATCCGTCGTGCCATCGTATGGCTTTGCAAGATGACCGGCAAGCCCATCCTCAAGCTCACCGACCACGATTACAACGACTACGGCCTGGGCGAGCTGCTGGCAATCTACGGCAGTGCATACAATGTGAACATCAAGATTTTCAACGACCTGCAGCACACCATCACGGGCTGGCCCGGCGGCAAGCCTGGCGCCGACGACAGCACCCGCCCCGAGCGCGCCGAACCCTATCCCAAGCGCGTGCTCGTGTTCTCGCCGCACCCCGACGATGACGTAATCTCGATGGGCGGCACCCTCAAGCGCCTTGTGGACCAGGGCCATGACGTGCACGTGGCATACGAGACCTCCGGCAATATCGCAGTGGGAGACGAGGATATGATGCGCTACGTGATGCTGATGGACGGCATCGCCGACAAGTTCGGATTCGACACCAAGGAATTTGAGGAGAAGAGCGCAGCCATCAAGGAGTACGTGGCCGGTAAGAAGGCCAACGACGTTGATTCGCCCGACATCCGCCTGCTTAAGACCGTCATACGCCAGTGCGAGGCCCGCACCGCATGCCAGTACATCGGCGTCAAGCCTGAGAATGTGCACTTCCTACGCTTGCCGTTCTACGAGACCGGCGCCGTGAAGAAGGGTGACCTTACCCAGCGCGATGTCGATATCGTAAAGAAACTGATGCAAGACGTCAAGCCCAACGAGATGTTCGTGGCCGGTGACCTCGCAGACCCGCACGGCACTCACCGCGTATGCCTCGACGCAGTGCTCGCCGCCATCGACGAATTGCAAGGCGAGCCTTGGCTCGAGGATTGCTACGTGTGGATGTACCGCGGCGCATGGGCAGAGTGGGAGATTGACCATATTGAGATGGCTGTGCCGCTGAGCCCGGAGGAACTGAGGTTTAAGCGTAACTCCATCCTTAAGCACCAGTCGCAGATGGAGAATGCCCCGTATCTTGGCGACGACGACCGCCTGTTCTGGCAGCGAGCTGAGGAGCGCAACCGTGCCACGGCTAAGCTCTACGAGGATCTCGGCCTGGCGGCCTACGAGGCTATCGAGGCATTCGTGCGCTTCCGCCAGTCGCAGTATAAGTGACCTCTAAATCAAGCAAGCGGCGCTTGCGGTCGAGGCCGCCGGCATAGCCGGTCAGGGCTGATGACGAGCCGATTACGCGATGGCATGGCACGATTATGCCGATGGCGTTGGCTCGGCAAGCGGCGGCTACAGCCCGATAGGCTGTGGGACGGCCGATAGTGGCGGCCAATTGGGCGTAACTGATTGTCGTGCCATATGGAATGCGCCTCAATGCACGCCATACCTCTTGTTGAAAAGGCGTGCCTGGTTGGGTCAATGGTAAGTCAAACTCTTGCCTTTGTCCGGCAAAGTATTCGTCGAGTTGGTGCATAGCCAACTCGACTGTTTTTGGCATCAATCCATCGCTGCCAGGGGCGGAACGAAACCGCCGAAGAATAGCAGGCCGCGACGGGGCAAACTCGCAAAGGCAGAGCGCGCCATCAGCCGTGGCGCCAAGCCAAATCTCACCCAGCGGCGAAGAGTAGGTGAAAATATCAATCATAAGAAAATGAAAAAGCGGCCCCAACGGGCCGCTTTTTTTTATACTGATAGGGTGGGGATTAGTGCTTGTTGGCCTCAGAAGCAAGCTGCTTGAATTCGTCGAGTGAAACAGTCTTGTCGTCTGTGGTGACAGCCTCGTGGATTGTCGAGTAGAGTTTGCCGTCGGCCACGTTGTCGTAGATGCGGGCGCGGTACTCTTTGTTCTCGAGCATGCGCTTGGCGTAAGCCTCGAGGGTCTCGTCATCCATGTTGGTCATGCCGTACTGAGCGAACTGCTGGTAAGCGATGCCCTTGGCGTGAGCCAGGAGGTCGTCCTCGTTAACCTGCACGTCGAGCTGGCGGGCGATGTCGCCGCTGATGAGCTCCCACAGGAGCGAGCGGTGCATCTTGGCGTACTCTTCGTCGATGTTCTCGGCGGTGAGCTCCTCATTGCGGGCCACGAGCCACTTCTTGAGGAATGCCTCGGGAAGTTCGACGTCAACGTACTTCTCGATGAAGTACTTGCGGGCGTCGGCGGCGAAGAGCTGCTGGCTGTTGCCAAGCAGGCCCTGGGCAATCATGTTCTTGAGGGCCTCGTTGTATTCCTCGTCGTTGTGCACCTTGTCCTTGCCGAATACATTGTCGAAGAATTCCTGGTCGTGCTCGGCGGGCTTGGCCACGATGATCTCGGAGATGGCCATTTCGAAGTCACCCTTGACGTTGGCGGCCTGCTCCTTGTCGATGTTGAGCATCGACGAAAGTTCGACTACGTTGCCTTCGCAGGTGTTCCAGGGGTTGAATACAACCTTGTCGTTGACGTGCTTGCCGGCAAACTTCTCGGCCTCCTCCTTGCTCTTGAAGTAGAAAGGAGCCACGATGCCGTTGATCACCTGGATAGCGTCCTCGCTCTCCTTGATGGTGCCGTCGGCGTTGAGCTCCATGATGGCGCCCTTGACCACGGCGCGGTCGTCGACGGTGTCGCCGGGAACCTGAGCGGCCATGCGCTCGCGCAGAGCCTTGTCCTGCTCGTCGAGCATCTCCTTGCTCACCTCGATGGTGTAGAAGGGGAGGGTGACGCTCTTGTCGACCTTGAGGTCAAACTCGGGAGCGAAGCCAACCTCGTAGACAAACTCGTAAGGAGTGTCCTCGAGGGTGATTTCCTTGACGTCGACGGGCATGGGCTCGCCCAGCACGTGCAGCTTGTTGTCCTGTATGTATTTGTACACTTCGCGGTAAACGAGGTCGTTGATCACTTCGCTCTTTACGCCCTTGCCAAAACGGCGGCGGAGCTGGTCCATGGGCACTTTGCCGGGGCGGAAGCCGGGAATCTGGTGGGTCTCAGAGAAGCGCTTGAGCTCCTTCTTTACCTTGTCGGCATAGTCGGCGACTTCGACATTTACCTTGATCAGGCCGTCTACGTTGCCGTTTTTCTCGATGCTTACGTTCATGATGTTAATGTATGATTTCTTTAACTTTTTGTTGTCGAATTTACAAAGCGCAAAATTAAGCCTATTTTTTGGATTAACCAATTTTAAGGCTGTAAAAAATGCGAAAAATCTTTTTTTCGGCTTTCGTTTGGGCATTTCGCCAAAAAGCAGTAACTTTGAATTCTAATTCTTATGACTATGCAGTTGACCAACGCCCAGCGCAAAGCCTTTGCCTCGCTCTCCACCGCCAAAGGGCGGCGGCAGACCGGCCTGTTCATGGCCCAGGGCGAGAAGTGCGTGCGCGACACCATAGACCACTTCGAGCTTGTGGCTCTCGTATGCGAGCAGGACGAGGCTGTCCGCTGGGCTGACATGCCCCAGCTGGTGACGGCCAAGAGGGAGGATATGCTGAAAATATCCACGCTCACCACTCCCCCGGGCGTAGTGGCCGTGTACCGCATCCCCGAGCCGCAGGCCAAGACGCCCGACCAGACGGCGCTGTCGCTGGCCCTCGATTGCGTGCAAGACCCGGGTAACCTGGGCACAATCATGCGCGTGGCCGATTGGATGGGCGTGCGCGACATATTCGCCTCGGAGGATACGGCCGACGTGTGGAATCCGAAAGTAGTGCAGGCCACTATGGGTGCCATTTCGCGCGTGAAAGTCCATTATTGCGACCTGCCGTCAGTGCTCGGTCAGTGCGGATTGCCCGTATACGGCACCTTCCTCGATGGCGAAAACATCTACAAGTCAGCCCTCTCGGCCCACGGCGTAATCGTGATGGGCAACGAAGGGCGCGGCATAAGCCCCGAGGTGAGCGCCTGCGTCACCCATCGCCTGCTCATCCCCTCATATCCGCCGGGCGAGCCCACGTCGGAGTCGCTCAACGTGGCCGTGGCCACTGCCATAACCCTCTCAGAATTCAGAAGAAATGGCTAAAACGAAAGATAAGACAGTATGGTTCTGCTCGGCCTGCGGTGCGCAGGCCAGCAAGTGGGAGGGGCGCTGCTCGGCCTGCGGGCAGTGGAACACCCTCGTTGAGGAGCGCGTCAAGCCCGTCTCGCGTTCGGCGTCGCCCGTGTCTAAGGCGGGCAAGAGCGTGCCGCAGGCCGTGTCGCAGATAGCCGCACTCGATGAACCGCGCATCCACATGCCGTCGGAGGAGCTTAATCGCGTGCTCGGCGGCGGCCTGGTGCAGGGGTCGCTTGTGCTTTTGGGTGGCGAGCCGGGCATCGGCAAATCTACACTGGTGCTTCAAAATCTGCTTGCAATCAAGTCAAAGACAATTCTCTATGTGTCGGGGGAGGAAAGCGCTACGCAGTTGAAACTCCGAGCCGACCGCATAGGCCGGGGCAGCGACAACTGCTTCATCGTGTGCGAGACGTCGCTCGACAATATCTTCGACCACATCGCCGACATCCAGCCGGGCATCCTCGTGGTCGACTCCATCCAGACCATCGCCAGCGACGCCCTGGAGTCGTCAGCCGGCAGTGTCAGCCAGGTACGCGAGTGCGCGGCCCAGCTGCTGAAGTATGCCAAGGAGAGCGGCGTACCCGTCATACTTATTGGCCATATTAATAAGGAGGGCAGCCTGGCCGGCCCCAAGGTGCTCGAGCACATCGTCGACGCCGTGCTGCAATTTGAGGGTGACAGTCAGTACATGTACCGCATACTGCGGGCTAACAAGAACCGCTTCGGCAGCACATCTGAGCTCGGCATCTACGAGATGTGCCAGCACGGCCTGCGCGAAGTCAAGAACCCATCGGAGATGCTAGTCAGCCAAGCCGACATCGACCTGTCGGGCGTGGCCATCGGCGTTACCATCGAGGGAGCGCGTCCGTTCCTGATCGAGGTGCAGGCGCTGGTGAGCACCGCCGCTTACGGCACGCCTCAGCGCTCAGTCACAGGATTTGACGGCAAGAGGATGAACATGCTGCTGGCCGTGCTCGAGAAGCGCGTTGGCTTCAAACTGGGGCAGAAAGACGTGTTCCTGAACATCGCCGGCGGACTCAAAGTCAACGACCCGGCCCTCGACCTGGCGGTCATTTCGGCCATCCTTTCGAGCAACGTCGACATGGCCATCCAGCGCGGCACCTGCTTCGCCGGCGAGGTTGGCCTTAGCGGAGAGATACGCCCCGTGGCCCGTATTGAGCAGCGCATCGCCGAGGCCGAAAAGCTCGGCATGCAACAGATGCTCATCCCCAAAGGCAACCTCAAAGGCATAAATACCAAACGCCTCAGCATTCCCCTGGTCGAAGTCTCCAAAGTCGAGGAGGCGTTCCGCGCGCTTTTCGCCTGATTTAGCATTAATTGCCAATTTGGCGTAATCATTTGTGCGTGGCAGTTTGTTTTGATTACAGTAAATAATCAAAAACACACTGTTATGAAAAAATTGTTTAGACTCTTTCCGTTGCTTTTCGTGGCCGTGCTCGCTCTTGGTGCCACAAGTTGCTCCGATGATAAAGACGAACCCGTATCCTCGGCCGAACTTCCCGCCAAGGCTCAGGAATTCGTGTCCACTTACTTCCCTACGGCCACCATTACGCTGACCACCAAGGATAAGGACGAATATGAGGTGTTCCTGTCAGAAGGCACCCGTATTGATTTCAACAAGGCAGGCGAGTGGCAGGATGTAGACGCTGCCCCCGGCAAGGTCGTTCCATCGGGCTTCTATCCCGCAGCTATTGATGAAAACGTGGCCGAAGTAGCGGCAGATGCCGGCATCAACGAAATCTCAAAAGAATCTTACGGCTACGAAGTCGAGCTCCTCAGTGGCCTCGAAATGAAGTTTGACCAGAATGGCGCTTTCATCTCTTTCGACAAATAAATGATTAATCTATCGGGGCAATGCGGTTGAGATAGGGCTTCGGCCCTGTTTTGGCCGCATTGTTTTGTTATTTGGCCGGGATGACGGGGTAGGCGGGGGTGAGGTAGACGGTGCCGGGGCCGGTGACGCGGAGCATGGATAGGCCTTCGCCGCCCAGGAGGTTGCCGAGCGACCAGTTGGCCTGCATCTGGCCCTCGGCGAAGCCGTGGAGGGCGATGATGTGGTTTTCGTCCACTTCGATTGTTTCTCCGGGCTGGAGGTTTAATACTATGGGTTGGCCCATCGTATCGAGAAATACGGTGGAGTTGCCTGTGATTTTCTGTAATATCAGGCCCATGCCTCCGGTAAGGCCGGTGATTGACAGCTTAGAGGTGACTTCGACCTTGTTGTTCGATGCCACGTAGGCTCCACGGTGGCAGATTATGGACTCACCGTTAATTTTTATGGGCAGGAGCCCGAATTTGCTGCCGATTACGACCTTGCGCGGCATGTTAGTTATGTTTCTGACGCGGATGATGAAGAGTGATTCGCCCGAGAGGGCGGCGCCGAACACGCGTCCGAATCCGCGTCCGTTGAAGCTGACCTCCTTGTCGATGCCCGCTTCAAAATAGATTATAGAGCCTCTTTCTGTATAAAATTCCTCTCCGGGGTATAGGGTGGCCTCGAGGTGCTGCACGAATTGGCCCACAAGTTTGCAGTTCATAAACGTTAGTTTTTTGTTTTGCTATGCAAAGATAGCGCATTTCCCGACACAAAGGCGCGCCGACGCGCCATTTTTCATCAAAAAAATTGGGGATATTTACGGAAAAATCGGTAACTTTGCGCTTTAAAACGCAAACTATTTATAGAAGTATGGCTGAAAACACAGAAAACGCAATGGATGAGGGCAAGAAGGGCCTGAATTTCGTTGAGGAAATCGTATATAATGACTTGCAGGAGGGCAAGAACGGCGGACGCCTTAACACTCGCTTCCCACCGGAACCCAACGGATACCTGCACATAGGCCACGCTAAGGCCATCTGCATGGATTTCGGCGTGGCTGAGAAGTTCGGTGGCACGTGCAACCTCCGCTTCGACGACACCAACCCGGTGAAGGAAGACGTGGAGTACGTGGACTCCATCAAGGAGGACATCCATTGGCTCGGCTTCGACTGGGCCGACCGCGAGTACTACGCTTCTGACTATTTCCCGCAGCTATACGATTTGGCCATACGCCTGATTAATGAAGGCAAGGCATACGTCGACGACCAGACTTCCGAGCAGATCGCCGCTCAGAAGGGCGCGCCCAACGTACCCGGACAGGAGAGTCCGTACCGCAACCGTTCGGTCGAGGAGAATCTGGACCTGTTTGAGCGCATGAACGCCGGCGAGTTTGAGGAGGGCGCTCGCGTGCTCCGCGCCAAGATTGACATGGCTTCGCCCAATATGCACTTCCGCGATCCCATCATGTACCGCATCATCAAGCACCCCCACCACCGCACCGGCACGAAGTGGAAGGTGTACCCGATGTACGATTTCGCCCACGGCCAGAGTGACTACTTCGAGGGCGTGACCCACTCGATATGCACGCTTGAGTTTGTGCCTCACCGTCCGCTTTACGAGTACTTCGTCAAGGAACTGGCCGACGAGACCTACTGCCCGCGCCAGATTGAGTTCAACCGTCTCAACCTGACCTACACCGTGATGAGCAAACGCAAACTGTTGCAGCTCGTCAAGGAGGGCCTCGTGGCCGGTTGGGATGACCCCCGCATGCCGACCATCTCGGGCATGCGCCGACGTGGCTTCACCCCTCAGTCAATCCGTAATTTCATCGACGCTATCGGATATACCAAGTACGAGGCTCTGAACAGCATCAGCCTGCTTGAGCACGCCGTGCGTGACGACCTCAACCGCATCGCCACCCGCGTGATGGGTGTGATCAACCCAGTCAAGGTGGTGATTACCAACTATCCCGAGGGACAGGTGGAAATGGTGGAGATGGAGAGCAACCCCGAGGATCCCAACGCAGGCACTCACCAGATGCCTTTCAGCCGCGAGCTCTACATCGAGCGCGACGACTTTATGGAGAACCCTCCCAAGAAGTTCTTCCGCCTTGCCCCCGGCGGCGAGGTGCGTCTCAAAGGCGCTTACATCATCAAGTGCGAGGAAGTGGTGAAGGATGCCGATGGCAACATCACCGAGCTCCGTTGTACCTATGACCCCGACACGCGCAGTGGCCTCCCCGGCGCATCCCGCAAGGTCAAAGGCACGCTCCACTGGGTGTCGGCTCCTCATGCCGTCGATGCCGAGGCAAGGCTTTACGACCGCCTGTTTGCCGTGGAGAATCCCGCAGCCGAGCCCGACCGCGACTTCCGCGACATGCTCAACCCCGACTCTCTTAAGGTTGTCACCGGCGTAAAGGTCGAGCCCTATGCCGCCGAAATCGCCAAGCAGGGTGCCAAGCTGCAGTTC
>CAMWUM010000035.1 GCA_947177435.1 uncultured Muribaculaceae bacterium | reverse complement strand
GAGGAACCATTGGCGATGAATGCATCGGTAAGAAGGATTACCGGGGTCATGTGTTCTACGGCTATGCGGGCGGCTTCGAAAGCCATGGTGAAGCAATCCGTGGGGCTTGCGGCAGCCAGGACGCAGATGGGAGACTCGCCGTTGCGGCCGTAGAGGGCCTGCATGAGGTCGGTCTGCTCGGTCTTGGTGGGCAGGCCGGTTGACGGGCCGCCACGCTGCACGTCGATCACCACCAGGGGCAGCTCGGCGATTACGGCCAAGTCGATGGCTTCGCTCTTGAGCGCCAGGCCGGGGCCGGAGGTGGATGTTACTGCCAAGTCGCCCGCGAAGCTGGCGCCTATGGCCGAGCATACGCCTGCGATTTCGTCCTCCATCTGGCAAGCCTTGACGCCGAGGTCCTTGCGCTTGGCCAGTTCGTGGAGAATGTCGGTGGCGGGGGTGATGGGGTATGAGCCGAGGAAGAGCGGGCGTCCGGACTTCTCGGAGGCCATGATCAGGCCCCAGGCCATAGCCTTGTTGCCGTTGATGTCGGTATATATGCCGGGGCGAGGATTCTCGCTCTCGATGCGGTAAGTCGAAACGGATGCGTGGATGTTTGCGCCGTAGTCGTATCCGGCCTGGAGCACCTTGGCGTTGGCCTCATAGATTGCGGGCTTTTTGGCGAACTTGGCGCGCAGATGGGCCAGGGCACCCTCGAGAGGGCGGTCAAAGAGCCAGCACACCAGGCCGAGTGCCAGGATGTTGCGGCATTTGAGCACGCTCTTGTTATCCATGCCGCTGTCGGCCAGGGCGGCCTTGGTCATAGAGGTGACGGGCACCTCGACCACTTGGGCGTTGAGGCCGATTTCCTTGTATGGGTCGTCGGTGGTGAAGAGGGCCTTCTTGAGGTCGGCCTCCTTGAACGAGTCGATGTCGACGATCACTACGCCGCCGGGTTTGAGGAATTTGGCGTTCTGCTTAAGGGCGGCGGGGTTCATGGCAATTAGCGTATCGCATTGGTCGCCGGGGGTATGCACGCCCTTGCCAACGCTTACTTGAAAGCCTGACACGCCGCTGAGCGAGCCCTGCGGGGCGCGGATTTCGGCCGGATAGTCGGGGAAAGTCGACACCTGGTTGCCCAAGGCGGCCGAAACATTGGTGAAGATGTTGCCGGCCAGCTGCATGCCGTCGCCCGAGTCGCCTGAAAATCGCACGACCACCTTGTCGAGGACTTTCACGTTAGTTTTTTCCAACATAGGGTCTTGTTTTGTTGCTGCTAATGGCAGTTTTAAGGTTAGTTGCAAAAATGTGTGCAAAGATAGCCATTATTTCGATAACCCACCACAAAAAACACTGAAATGTGGAGGATTTTTTGTATTTTTGCGCAAATGATTTGTAGATGAATAACGACGGATTTTTCAGAGCGGCGGCGTGCGTGCCGCGCGTGGCCGTTGCCGACGTCGAAGGCAACGCGCAGGCCATCAAAAGCGTGGTCAAGCAGGCTGAGGCTCGCGGAGCCCAATTGGCGGTGCTCCCCGAAATGTGCGTCACGGGCTACACGTGCGCAGACCTGTTTCATAACTTCTCTCTGCTCGACGCCTCAGAGCGGGCAGTGCGCGACCTGACCGAGTGGTCGGCAGGTTGTGGATGCGCTTTCGTTGTCGGTGCTCCGCTCAGGGTGGGCACGGCGCTCTACAATTGCGCTTTCGCCATCTGCGGCGGCCGCCTGCTGGCCATCGTGCCAAAGACGTATGTGCCTAATTATAATGAATTTTACGAGAAGCGCTGGTGGCAACCGGCACCACCCGAAGACAAGCCCTTTGACGCTGAGGTGGCAGGGCTCGTGGCACCTTTCGGCACGCGCCAGCTGGTGCGCATCGACGGCGTCAACATTGGCATAGAGATATGCGAGGACCTATGGACACCAGCGCCACCGAGCAGCCTGGCTGCCATGGCCGGCGCGCAGGTGTTAGTCAATCTCTCGGCCTCTGATGACCTTATCGGCAAATACTCCTACCTGCTGTCGCTCGTGAGCCAGCAGTCGGCTCGTTGCATTGCCGGCTACGTCTACGCCTCGGCCGGCTACGGTGAATCGTCGACCGACCTCGTCTTTGACGGCAAGGGGCTGATAGCCGAGAACGGCGCCCTGCTCGCCCAGGCCGAGCGTTGGCAGGGCGGCGAGCAAGTGGTGGTGGCTGACATCGACATAGCCGCCATTGACCATGACCGCATGCGCACGGGCTCGTTCTCGGATTGTGCTCTCCGCCATGGAGCAATGAATTGGCCCGTAATGGAAGCCACAACCTCTGTATGCCGCCCCGACGACAAGATCGAGCGCGAGATAAGGCCGTTGCCGTTCGTACCGGCCGATGACGCCATGGGCAGCCGCTGCCGCGAAATCATCAACATACAGGCCGCCGGACTGGCACGCCGCCTGGAGCAGATACGCTGCCGGGCCACGGTGGTGGGCATCTCGGGCGGCCTCGACTCCACGTTGGCCCTGCTCGTGGCTGCCAAGGCCTACGACCGACTGGGATGGGACCGCAAGGGCATCGTGGGCATCACCATGCCCGGCTTCGGCACCACGGGGCGCACCAAGGGCAACGCTGTGAGGTTGATGGAGGAGTTGGGCGTGAGCATGATGGAGATACCCATCGGGCCGGCCGTGGAGCAGCATTTCCGTGACATCGGCCACGACTCCGCCGTGCACGACGTGACTTACGAAAACTCGCAGGCACGCGAGCGCACGCAGATACTTATGGATGTGGCCAACAAGATGGGCGGCATGGTGCTCGGCACGGGCGACCTGTCGGAACTGGCCCTGGGCTGGGCCACCTACAACGGCGACCACATGTCGATGTACGGCGTCAATGCCGGCGTGCCCAAGACACTGGTCAAGCACCTGGTGCGCCATTTCGCTGACGAGCAGGCTTATGCCACCTGTCGGGACACCCTCCTCGACATCATCGACACCCCAATCAGCCCCGAGCTCATCCCAGCCGATGAAAACGGCAACATCACGCAAAAGACCGAGGACCTCGTCGGTCCCTACGAACTGCATGACTTCTACCTGTATTACACCCTGCGTTACGGCTTCGCTCCCACGCGCATCTACCGCATGGCTCGCCAGGCCTTTGCCGGGGCCTACGATGACGAGGTGATACTCAAATGGCTGCGTACGTTCTACCGCCGCTTCTTCCAGCAGCAGTTCAAGCGCTCGTGCCTGCCCGACGGCCCCAAGGTCGGTTCGGTATGTCTCTCGCCCCGTGGCGACTGGCGCATGCCCAGCGACGCCTCGGCCACCCTCTGGCTCGCTGAGGTCGAATCCCTAAAATGATGTCGTTCTGTTTTGTTGCAGAGCTAAGCTGTAAAAGAAGAAAAGTTATAGGGAAAAGTAACAGATTTTAAGTAAAGCTAACTAAAAATGGAATAATATTATTTTAGAAATGTGATTTTACTAAAAAAGTTATGCATATGTGGAAAATTATATGTATCTTTGCGAAATAAATAAAAAATTATACCCTTACCATCGTACCTATAGGCACAAAATGAAAAAATATATATTGCATAAGATTACCGTTGCCGCCGCCGCTTGCGCACTGGCAATTCCTGCCCTGGCAATCCCCGCCAAACCCGGCATTATGACAATCAAGCAGCCCGACGGCACCGAACTGGCCGTGCAGCTGCGTGGCGACGAGCGCCACCACTGCTACTTCACCCCCGACGGATTCCCCATCGTAGAACAAAACGGCTATTTCTATTACGCCAAGATCGACGAATCCGCCCAGAGCCTCGAGGCCACAGCCATGCGCGTGAGCAACGTCGACATGCGCACCGCCGCCGAGGCCGCATACATCTCCACCGCCCCGCGCCAGCAGATGCTCACCGTGCTCGACTCCCAGGCTCAGAAGGCCAACGCGACGGTGAAGAAGGCTCCGAGCCGCGCGCCGCAGCGCGCTGCCCAGGGTCCGGGTCTGTTTAACGAGAACAATTTCCCGGCTAACGGCAAGCGTAAGGCCATCGTGATACTGGTTGAGTATAAGGACCATAAGTTTAACCTCGCCGACCCGCACGACTATTTCTCGCGCATGCTCATGGAGCCCGGATTTTCCGACTATGGCGGCACCGGCTCGTGCCACGACTTCTTCGTGCAGAACTCCAAAGGCCAGTTCGATCCCGAATTTGACCTCTATGGTCCTATCACCTTGAGCCAGAACCGCTCATACTACGGCGGCAATGACTGGAGCGGCAACGACCAGCACCCCGAGCAGATGGTGATAGAGGCCTGCAACCAGCTCGACGCCACCGTCGACTTCTCGCAATATGACAACAATGGTGACGGATTCGTCGACAATATCTTCGTTTTCTACGCCGGTATGGGCGAGGCCAATGGCGGCTCGTCCGACACCGTATGGCCCCACTCGTGGAACATAACCTCCGGCACATACATTCCTTATATATATGACGGCGTACAGATTGACAAGTATGGCTGCTCCAACGAATGGGAAGGTGGCAAGCCCGACGGCATCGGCACGTTCGTGCACGAGTTCAGCCACGTGATGGGCCTGCCCGACCTCTACGCCACCAGCTACACCAGTTCGTTCACCCCCGGCGCATGGTCGGCCCTCGACTACGGCCCCTACAACAACGAAGGCTGCACACCGCCCAACTACGGCGCGTTCGAGCGCTACGCCCTGGGCTGGATGGAGCCCCGCGAACTCACCGGCGCGACCAACGTAAGGCTCAATACCATCGACAATAACGAGGCCTGCATCATCAAGACCAGCAAAGACAACGAGTTCTTCCTCTTCGAAAACCGCCAGCAGACAGGCTGGGACACTTTCGTCCCCGGCCACGGCATGCTCGTATGGCACGTCGACTACAACGAATCTGTGTGGGACAGCAATAAAGTAAACAATACCCCCAGCCACCAATACGTTGACATAGAGGAGGCTGACGGCACTCAGACCGATTACACCCGCGATGGCGACGCATTCCCCGGCACCAAGGGCGTGACCTCGTTTACCGATACCACCAGGCCCTCGATGAAGTCGTGGAACAATGTCGGCCAACAGAAGCCTATCACCGAAATCACCGAGACCAACGGCATCATCACATTCAAGGTGTGCGGCGGCCTGCCCGACGTGAACGGCGTCGCCGTCACCGGTGTTGCTGACATTACCCCCGTTTCGGCCGTGGCATCGTGGACTGCCGACGAAAACGCATCGTCCTACCTGGTCACCTGCTACAGCAAGGTTGCCATTGAGGGTCGGGAAGATGCCCACGTCATAGCCGGCGACTGGCAGAAGAAGGACGTGGGCAACGTGCTCACCGTCACCATCGACGGCCTCCAGCCCCTCACCGAATACTTTGTGGAGGTATGCTCCACCAACGGCGCCGACATCAGCGACCCCTCCGAGCCGGTCGTGTTCACCACCGCTGAGCCGACGTTCGACCTCCTCACCCCCGTGGCTGTCGAGGCCAGCGAGGTAACTGACTCGTCATTCGTGGCAAACTGGCAGGGCCTCGACGGCGCCGTTGAGTACCTGGTCGACGTTTACTCCGTCCTGCCCACGGGTGAGTCAGAACTTGACGTGTGCGACTTTGCCGACGGCGTGAAAGACCTTCCGGCCGGCTGGGTGTCATCGTCTAAATCATCTTATGCCAACTCCGCTTACAGCGGCCAGGCCGTTCCTTCGCTCCGCCTCACCACAGATCAGGCTTACGTCATGTCGCCTACCTACGCCGACGACATCTGCTCCATCTCATTCTGGCATCGCGGCAGCAATGTGCCCGAGGGCAACTCCATCAAGGTGATGGCCTCGGTCGGCGGCCAATATGTCGAAATCGCCAACGTGCCCGTGGTCAACGAGGCTGGCGGACTTGTTACCGAAATTAACGACGTGCCTCTGGGCGTCCGCTCGGTGCGCATTGTCTACGACGCTCCTTCAAAGGCTGCTATTGCCATCGACGACATCACCATCGGCCATGGACTCAAGTACGACCTGATGCCCGTTGTAAAGGACGCATCAGCCGGAGCCGCCCTTTCACTGGCCATCACCGGCCTGGAGCCCTCGACCGAGTACTTCTACTCAGTCGTAGCCTCCGACGGCTCGCTGCAGTCCAAGACCTCCAACACCATAAAGGTAGTTACCCTCGAAAAGTCCTCAGACGAGCCCACCTTTGACCAGCTCGCTCCCGTGGCCCTCGAAGCCACCGAGGTCACCGACTCATCGTTCGTGGCCAACTGGCAGGCAATGGACGGCGCTGTAGAGTACTTCGTCAGCGTCTATGCCGTGGGCGAGGGCGCCGCCAAGACTCCCGTGCTCGAGTCGGCATCGGCTGGCGCCGACCTGTCGATGACCGTAACCGGCCTGAGCCAACTCACCGCATACGTCTACGTAGTCACCGCCTCCGACGGCACGCTTACCTCGCTGCCCTCGGCCGAGGTGGCCGTAGCCACCCTCGAGGGCGAGCATGACGGCATAGCCTCAGCCACCGCTGCCGGCGCCATCAAGGTCGACGGCAAGAGCGTGAGCATCGCTGCCGAGCCCGGCCAGTCAGTCACCGTCTGCGATCCGCAGGGCCGCACCCTCTACCGAGGCATCACCGGCGCCGACGGCCGCCTGGCCTTCGACCTGTTGACCAGCGGCATTGCCATCTTGCGAGTAGGGAATATAATTGTCAAATTGTCATTTTGACAATTTGACAATTTGACAAAAAGATATTTCAGAAGCGGCCCGGAGATGCAAATGGGACTCTCTCCACGGCCGAAAGTTTTACAAAGTCCCTTAGGTACAATTCTATGAAAAGACTGTTTACGCTTGCTGTCGTTGCGTTGATCGCGACCATGGCATTTGCCCAGTCGCAACCTGCGCAGCGCCGCGTGGCCTACACCACCGTGCAGCACGCCATGCAGGTTGGCCAGCTTGGCCCCAAGGCCTATGCTGACGCCCTTGCCAAGGCTGACGCCGCCAAGGAGTTTGGCAGCACCCGCCTGGTGCGTGCCACCAACCCCGCCGCCGGTTACCAGCAGCTGAGCAAAAACGGCGGCAATGAACTTGGCCAGCTGAGCCTTAATGATGACCGCGTGCTCACCGGCACCAAGGTCAGCAAGCCTGTCAGCAATGCCCCCTACAAGGCTCCCGCCAAGGTGACCGAGACTGAGGGCAACCTCACCATCACCAAGGATGCCCACGGCATCATCACCAATGTTGAGGGCGTAGAACCTCAGATCTACACCCGCGCCAACACCGGCATTGCCTACTACTCATCTAACGGTTCGATGGCTATGGCAGCCCAGTCGGGAAATGCCACCATCATCGTGGACGGCAACAACGTCTACATGCTCAATCCCATCTCCCGCTATACTCAGGGCACTTGGGTTAAGGGTGTGAAGAACGGCAACACCATCACCGTCGCAACCAAGCAGCCTCTGGCCTACAACACTAACTACGGCACCACTATTTCGCTCCGCTGGGGCGTTATCACCGCTGCCGGCAACATCAATAATGCTGACAGCCATGCCGATGCATTTACATTCACCATCAATGGCGATGTGATTACCCTCGAAGGCACTCAGGCCTATGATCAGACGGCCGATGCTTATTACATGGGTACATTCTGGGATGATGACAACACCGCCGCCGGCTATGGTGATGCTGAGACCGTCCTCACCCTCAACAGCAACTACACTCCCCCGAGCACTGAGCTCGTTACTCTGCCTGCCGGTGTGACTGCCGAGGGCTGGTACCTCAGCGGCACCAAGGTCAACTCATCAGCTCAGACCCCTGTAACCAACCAGAACGTAAAGGTTGCCTTCACCGGCAATGACGTATATGTGCAGGGCCTGTTCACCGCTTTCCCCAACTCGTGGGTTAAGGGTACGAAGAACGGTAATACTTACGAATTCGCCAACTTCCAGTTCCTTGGCACCTACGGCACCAACAATCTCAACATCTGGGCTGTAGGCTACGATGGTTCAGCTCTTTCGGGCTACAAGGCCACTTACAATGCTACTGCCAAGACCCTCACCTTCAACATGGCAGTGCTTGCCAACGCTGCTGAGGACAGGGTTTACTACCTTGACTGGCTCCAGGACGTGGTAATCTCCGCCGAAGCTGAGGAGACCCCCGAGCTCGTAACTCCGCCCGCCGGCGTTACCGCCGAGAGCTGGTACCTCAACGGTACCCAGGTTGACTCTGAGAACCTGACTCCTGTAACCAACCAGAACGTAAAGGTTGCCTTCACCGGCAATGACGTATACGTACAGGGTCTCTTCACCGACTTCCCCACCTCGTGGATCAAGGGCACAAAGAGCGGCAACAACTATGTATTTGCCAACCTGCAGTACGTCGGCGACTTTTCAAGCTACAACATCTTCGTGGTCGGCCTCACCGAAAATGGTGATGAAGTATCGCTCACTGACTTCTCGGCCGCTTATAACGCTTCAGCCAAGACTCTTACTTTCGACCGCCCGATCCTGGCCAACGCCTCCAAGACCGAAATTTACTATCTCGACTGGATCCAGGACGTGGTAATCTCCGCCGAGGCCGGCGAAGAGCCCCTGCTCAACACCCAGACTGCTACTCTGCCTTACGTCAATACCTTCGACACTCCCGAGGAGCAGGCTCAGGTGGCCATCTATGACGCCAACGGCGACAACAAGACCTTCACATTCGATAAAGACACTTCCACCGGCAGCACCGTAGCCAAGTATACCTACAGCTCTTCTAACACCGCTAACGACTACATGGTATTCCCCGCTGTGCAGCTTAAGGCCGGCAAGACTTATGTCATCTCGCTTGAGGCTCGTGCCAATGGCACGACATACGAGGAAAAGGTATCTGTGCTCTGCGGCCCGGATTCGAGGATTTCGTCTATGACCACCGAAGTTATCCCCGTCACCACTCTTAACAAGACTGAGTACGTAACCCTCACCAACAGCGAGTTCACCGTCACCGAGACCGGCATGTACAACTTTGCTATCAAGGCTTGCTCCGATCCCGATAAGTTCTACCTCTATGTAGACAACTTCTCAATCAAGGAAATCAATGACAACGCTCCAGCCGCTCCCACCGACGTGGTAGTCACTCCCGACGCCACCGGCGCAAACAAGGCCACCGTTACCCTCACCGCCCCCAGCAAGAACCTGGTCGGCACCCCCCTCACCGGTGTGCTCAACATGGTAATCAAGGTTGACGGCGAGCAGGCTGTTGCCAAGCAGGTTACTACCGGCGCTGCCGTAAACGAGGAAATAACTGTTGAGGCTCCCGGCTTCTACAATGTAACGGTAGAGTTCAGCTGCGCTGCAGGCGTGGCCGACCCCGTGACTGTGAAGGCCTACATTGGCATTGACGTGCCCGCCGAGCCCGATAACTTCACGCTCGTTGATAAGAACACCTCAATCGCTATGTCGTGGACCGCACCCCAGGAAGGCGTCAATGGCGCTCCCTTCTTCCCCGAGGATCTTGTCTACAACATCTATCCCGTTGAGATGGTGGAGTTCTGGGGCATGGTATTCCCCTCGATTGACTATGACAATCCCTACGCCACCGGCGTATCCGGCACCAGCTATGATCTGGAGTACAACACCAACGAAGGCCAGCAGGCCTACACCTTCTTCGGTCTGGCAGCTGAGAACGTCGCCGGCGAAGGCGAAGGCATCTACAAAGCCATGCTCACTGGCGCGCCCTACACCCTGCCTGTCAAGGAGTCTTTGGCTGGCGGCAGCCTCGGCTACTGGTGGGGCAGCGACTGCGACAATAACAACTACTCTCTCGAAGGCGGCCTCTATGCAGGCGATAACGCTTCTGACGGTGACGGCTACTGCCTCGAGTTCCAAGGCATGACCAAGGGCTGGGTATTCCTCAAGTCGGGCAAGATAGCCTTGGCCGGCGCTGCCAACCCTGTATATCAGTTTGACGCAGTCAAGACCCTCGGCACCGTAACCCTCGACGTATATGTTGAGACCTCCGAAGGCAAGACTAAGGTGAAGACCATCGAACCCACCGATGAGTACGCTACCTATACCGTATCCCTCGCTGACTATAAGGACGCTGTATGGGTATCTGTAATCCTCCAAGCCAACTTTGAAGGCTACGCTGACCAGTCTGGCAACCCCATCGCCATTGTTGACGTAGACAACATCCAGATTTACAATCAGCTCGACCACAACCTTGCAGTCGTTGGCATCAACGCTCCCGCTAAGGTTACCGCCGGCAACGACGTAGTAGCCAAGGTTACCGTTGAGAACCAAGGCAGCCTTGACGTAGCCGCTGCTGACTACACCGTTAAGTTCATTGTCAATGGCGAAGAGCACGTAGTAGCTGGCGTTGACATCGCCTCTAACGAAAAGGTCGAGTTCGAATACTCATTCCCCACCAACGCCGCTTCGCCCGCTGCTTACGCCATCAAGGCTGAGGTTGTTTACGCCGCTGACGAAGACAAGGCCAACAACACTTCCGCTGAGATCAACGTAGTTGTGGCTCAGCCCAACTATCCCACCGTTGCCAACGTGGCAGCCGCTGTCGAAGGCAACGCCGTGACCCTGACATGGGACGAGCCCAACCTCGAGGACATAGCTCCCGAGGCTGTTACCGAGGACTTCGAATCTTACGAGCCCTTCCAGTTCGGCGACGCTATCGGCGAATGGACCCTCGTTGACCTTGACGGCACTGCTATGGGCGGCATGCAGAACACCGATGTCCCCAACCTGACAATTGGCGAGACCACCGGTTCGTACTTCGTGCTCAACCGCGAGACCATCTCGACCCACGAAAGCTTTGACGCTAAATCTGGCGTTCAGTACCTCTCTACTATGTTCGCAG
>CAMWUM010000034.1 GCA_947177435.1 uncultured Muribaculaceae bacterium | reverse complement strand
AGTTAGGATAGACTAATCATCTATAAACAGAGGGGGGAGTCCCCTCTGTTATGAGTTAGACACCTAACCGCTTTTTTAGGTTATTCATTAGGCCTTTTCTGATTTCTTGTGAGCTATGCCTTTCAACTATAAGGCGCTCTCCACTGTCGTTCACGTAAATGTCATGTTTCGTACCAAGGGCATAAAACTTATATCCCCTTTCTGTCGCGATTTTAACTAATTCGTTCCAAGTCATACATTTTTTCTTATATAATTAATGATTATCAAATAATTCAATGTTTGTTTCAACGATGCAAAGATATAACATTTTCGTTATACTACCAAATTTCTGGGTGAAAAAATAACGAAAACGTGATATTTTTTATTAGAACTAAGGATATTATTGGTCCTACGAGCCAAACTTAAATTTTCAATTTTGTGATGCGGTAGATGTCGTGGGCGTCGCGGCGCGCCTCGATGGTGCCGTTGACGAAGGCGGTGTCTGCCTCTTCGCCGGCGAAGGGGCGCACGCGGGCTCGCCGGCCGCCGTCCTCGATTTCGAGGATTGACAGCCGGTATTCGATGCCATCGAGGATGACTTTATGCGCAAGCACCTTCTCCATTAGAATGCAAAGGTACGCAATTTTGTCGGTTCGGACTTAAATTATCCATTTTTTATTTGGAATTGCGGAACTGATGGCGTAATTTTGTACATATTTATACCATAATAATATGAAGACCGCTTTAATTACAGGCATAACGGGGCAGGACGGGTCGTATCTGGCCGAGTTTCTGCTGGAAAAGGGATATGACGTGCACGGCATAATCCGCCGCTCGTCGGTTGACTTCCGCGAGAGGATTGCCCACCTCGAGGGCCATCCGCACTTCCACCTGCACTATGCTGACATGGGCGACTCTATGTCAATCGTGGCGGCTGTGAGCGCCGTCAAGCCCGACGAAATTTACAACCTGGCCGCTCAGAGCCACGTGCAGGTGAGTTTCGACTCGCCCGAGTACACGGCCAACGTCGACGCTACCGGAGTGCTCCGTGTGCTCGAGGCCGTGCGCCTCTCGGGCATGAAGGACACCTGCCGCATCTACCAGGCCTCGACCTCGGAGCTCTACGGCAAGGTGGAGGAGGTGCCGCAGAACGAGAACACGCCCTTCCATCCGTATTCGCCTTACGCCGTGGCCAAGCTGTATGGATATTGGATAGTAAAGGAGTACCGCGAAGCCTACGGCATGTACTGCTGCTCGGGCATCCTCTTCAACCACGAGAGCGAGCGTCGAGGCGAGACGTTCGTCACCCGCAAGATCACGCTGGCGGCCGCGCGCATAGCCCAGGGCAAGCAGGATAAACTGTACCTAGGCAACCTGTCGAGCCTGCGCGACTGGGGCTACGCCAAGGACTATGTGGAGTGCATGTGGCTGATGCTGCAGCAGCCGCGTCCCGAGGATTTTGTGATTGCCACCGGTGTGCAGCACTCGGTGCGCGAGTTCTGTGAGCTGGCTTTCCGCTACGTCGGCATCGATCTGCGCTGGGAGGGCGAGGGCGCCGACGAAAAGGGCATCGATAAGGCCACGGGCCGAGTGCTGGTGGAGGTTTCGCCCGACTTTTACCGCCCCACTGATGTGGTCAACCTATGGGGCGACCCCACTAAGGCCCGCGCCAAGCTTGGCTGGGACCCGGGCAAGACGCCTCTGGAAAAACTGGTCAAGATAATGGTTGACTCCGACATGGCCAAGGTGGCCGTGGAGCGCGTTGGTGAGTCGGTGCGCACCAATCTGGCCGAATACCTCGAAAAAGGCATCGTAAAGTGACAATTCTTACAAAAAAAGCATTGTTGGGCAAAAAAACTTAGGTTTTTTGATGGATATTCCGATTTTTTTTTGTAAATTGCAGAGCATTTAAAAATGCAGCCATCGAAATATCAAAAATTTCTATATCATGAAAATCTACAAGACCAACGAAATCAAGAACATAGCCCTGCTTGGTGGCAAGGGCTCCGGTAAAACCACGCTCGCTGAGTCGATGCTCTTCGAGTGTGGCGTGATAAAACGCCGCGGCACGGTTGAGGCCAAAAATACGGTCAGTGACTACTTCCCCGTCGAAAAGGAGTACGGTTCGTCGGTGTTCAGCACCGTGATGTACGCCGAGTTCAATGGCCGCAAGCTCAACGTAATCGACTGCCCCGGTGCCGACGACTTCGTTGGCAACGCCATCACCGCCCTCAACGTAACCGACTGTGGCGTAATCCTCGTCAACTCGATGTACGGTGTCGAGGTAGGCACACAGAACATATTCCGCACCTGCTCGCAGGTGGGCAAGCCCGTCATCTTCGCCCTCAACAAGCTCGACGGCGACAACGTTGACTACGACAACGTCATCGAGCAGATGAAAGAGGTGTTCGGCCCCAACGTCGTGCCCGTGCAGTTCCCCATCGCTACCGGCGCGGGATTCAACGCATTCATCGACGTGCTGCTGATGAAGAAATACTCGTGGGGCCCCGACGGCGGCGTGCCCAAGGTGGAGGAAATCCCCGCCGAGTACATGGACAAGGCCATGGAGCTGCACCGCGCGCTGGTTGAGGCCGCTGCCGAAAATGACGAAGCCCTGATGGAGAAATTCTTCGAGGAAGACCACCTCACCGAGGACGAGATGCGCGAAGGCATCCGCAAGGGTCTGGTGGATCGCTCGATCTATCCCGTATTCTGCGTCAGCGCCCTCAAGGACATGGGCGTGCGCCGCATGATGGAGTTCCTGGGCAACGTCGTGCCCTTCGTCGAGGAGATGCCCGCCCCCGTCGCTACCGACGGCACCGAGGTCAAGCCCGACAGCAACGGCCCTCTCAGCATCTACGTGTTCAAGACCACGGTTGAGCCCCACATCGGTGAAGTCACTTACTTCAAGGTGATGAGCGGCACTCTCAAGGCCGGCGCCGACCTCGACAACGTAAGCCGCGGCACCAAGGAGCGTTTTGCACAGATCTTCTGCGTGTGTGGCCAGATAAAGACCCCTGTTGACGAAATCTGCGCAGGCGACATCGGCGCCAGCGTCAAGCTCAAGGATGTGCGCACCGGCAACACCCTCGACGCGAAGGGCTGTGCTTATGAGTTCGACTTCATCAAGTATCCCTCGCCTCGCTACCAGCGCGCCGTGCGCCCCGTCACCGAAAGCGACGCCGAAAAACTCAGCGCCATCCTCACCCGCATGCACGAAGAGGATCCCACCTGGGTCATCGAGCAGTCGAAGGAGCTCAAGCAGACCATCCTCAGCGGCCAGGGCGAATTCCACCTCCGCACCCTCAAGTGGCGCGTCGAGAACAACGACAAGCTCCCCATCGTGTTTGAGGAGCCTAAGATACCTTATCGCGAGACCATCACCAAGGCCGCTCGCGCCGACTACCGCCACAAGAAGCAGTCCGGCGGTTCGGGCCAGTTCGGCGAGGTGCATCTCATCGTCGAGCCCTACACCGAGGGCATGCCCGCGCCTGACACCTACAAGTTTGGCAACCAGGAGTTCAAGATGAGCGTGCGCGACACCCAGGAGATTCCCCTGGCATGGGGCGGCAAGCTCGTGGTGTGCAACTGCATCGTGGGCGGCGCCATCGACGCCCGCTTCATCCCCGCCATCGTCAAGGGTCTGATGGACCGCATGGAGCAAGGCCCCCTCACCGGTTCGTATGCCCGCGACGTGCGCGTCTGCATCTACGACGGCAAGATGCACCCGGTTGACTCCAACGAAATCTCGTTCCGCCTGGCAGGCCGCAACGCGTTCAGCGAGGCATTCCGCAACGCCAATCCCAAGGTGCTCGAGCCCGTCTATGACGTGGAGGTGCTCGTGCCCAGCGACGTGATGGGCGACGTGATGAGCGACCTCAACGGACGCCGCGCCATCATCATGGGCCAGGACTCTGAGATGGGCTTTGAGAAGATCCAGGCCAAGGTGCCCCTGAAGGAGATGAGCTCTTACTCTACCGCCCTGAGCTCGATTACCGGCGGCCGCTCGTCGTTCACGATGAAGTTCGCAAGCTACGAACTCGTGCCCGGCGACGTGCAGGAGAAGCTCCTCAAAGAGTACGCCGAGAAGAACCAGGAAGACTAATCCTATACCCTATACAATCACCAAGGCGCGCGGCGATGATGCCGCGCGCCTTTGCATAACCCCACTGCAATGTACCGCAAACCGCTATTTATCCTCTGCCTGCTGGCATCGCTTACTGCCCTGGGCGCTGTGCCGGGCCATGTGCGCTTTCACGACGAGGCGCGTGACACAGCCCGCATCACTGAAATGCTTGCCGATGTTAAGAGCCGCCGCCTGCCAAACTCTGGCGACTGCGCCGTAGAGTTTGGCAAGATGCTGTTGGGCACTCCCTATGTGGCCCACACCCTCGAGGGCGAACCCGAAATGCTGACCGTCAACCTTGACGAGCTCGACTGCACCACATTTGCCGAGACCGTTATGGCATTGGCCTTGACCATCGGCGAAGGCCGCTCTTCGTGGCGCGATTTCACATACCACCTCGAGCGCTTGCGCTATCGCCAGGGCGAGGTCAACGGTTATCCCTCGCGCCTGCATTACATCTGCGACTGGGCGGTGGACAACTCTTTCATGGGCAACTTTAAGGACGTCACGCCTCAGATGCCGCATTGCATGTACAAGGTTAAGACGATAGACTTTATGTCGCGCCACGCCGACCGGTACCCGGCTCTGGCCGACAGTACCAACCTGGCCCGCATCAAGGCCGTGGAGGACGGATACCGCAATTGCCGATTTCCCTATGTCAAAACCATTGACCTGGGCAAAAAAGAAACCGTCGCGGCCATGCGCAACGGCGATATCCTCGCTTTTGTGGGCAAGGTAGACGGTCTCGACGTCACCCACATGGGCATTCTCGTCATCGATGGTGGCGAGCCTCGCGTGCTGCACGCATCGTCGTCAGAGGGCAAGGTGGTGCTCACCGACTCCTCGCTGGCCGATTTCGTCAAGCGCAACCGCGCCTTCGAAGGCGTGCGCTTCTTCCGCCTGCCTTGATGCTATTTGAGGAGGGAGGTGATTACGGGATAGAGGGCGTCGGCGAAGATTGTGAAGCCGAGGTCGGTGAGGTGTGCGTTGTCGACCGTGCACTCGACGTTGCCCTTGAGCACGTCGGCTGAGTAGAAGTAGTGCATGTTAGGGTCGTTGGCGGCCTCGTAGAATGCGCGCAGGGCAGCGTTCTCCTCGATGTTGTCGTCGCGGGTGCGCTTGTTGAAGCGTATGTCTGGAAATTCGGGATTCTCCACCAGCAGGATAGGGGTGTCGGGGCGGGCGGCGCGCAGGATTTCGTAGAACGGGCCAATGCGCTCGACGAACTGCTCGGTGGTGACGTTGGGCATCACGTCTATGACGTAGAGGCCGGCGTCGACCGAAGCCATCAGGCGAGCTATCTCGGGGTCGAGGCGGCCATTGCCGCTAAATCCAAGATTGATTACCTCGCGGTTGAGCATGCGCTGCAGTATGCAGGTGTGGGCCATGCCGGGGCGGTTGGCGCATCCTCCCTGCAGGATGCTGGTGCCGTACATCACCACGGGTTTATGGCGCGAGGGGAGGTCGACGACAGGCCACTCGACAGTGGCAGCCGAGTCTACGCCCACGTAGATGCTGTCGACGCCATCGTAGAGCGATAGGAAGAGCATGTACTCGCGCATCTCGGGATCCATATTCCGCATCACTACAGACTCGTTGTTGTGGCTCGACATGCTCGGTCGCGCCGAACCGACGAATGCCCACGTGCTGTCAGGAGCGAGAGTGTAGAGGTCGAGGCCGCGAATGCCGGTGGGGGTCATGTGGTTCATGCTGAACTTGTTGAGCGAGCGCCATTTTATGCGTATCTGCGAGGCGTCGCTGCGGAATCGGAGCGTGAGGCCGGGAGAGTGCTGCCCCAGGTCCCATAGTTCGTCGCGCACCTTCCCCTTTAGCGAGTCGGGCAGGCGAGAAAACCGGTTGGAGGCACCTTCTGCGGCAGTACCGTAGAGCGGAAACGAGTCAATGCAAAAGTATTTCCATCCATCCTGAGCGTTGGCTGCGAAGGCCATGCACATGGCGAAGAAAGCAAGCGTTAGTTTTTTCATGGCAAATGGTATTGGCAAGTTTTATCCTTGGGGTTGGCCCTCAGCGTGCTGGGTATCATAGACCGGCGGCACGGTTTCTGGCGCGGGCCCTTGCGGTGCGTCGTCGGCCTCTGGCGGCGTCATGTGCACCTGCATCTGTGGGAATGGGAAGTTAATGCCGTGGAGGGGCAATTCGTTGTATATTCGCTCATTGATCGAGAAGAATACGTCCCAATAGAACTCATTGCGTGTCCAGGCGCGCAGGGTGAGGTTGACGCTGCTGTCGGCCAACTGCGACACGTACACACGGGCACTGCGGTCGACCTTGGGGGCGAGCATGCGCTGGCGTTCGTCCTTGGCAGCCTTCAGGTCTTCAGGCTTGTCACCGAGCTCTGGCTTGTGCCATAGGCGGTGCCACCATCCGCGCTGAGCCCAAGGCACCTCGGTGTTAGGTCGGCACATCTCCATGGCCTGGGCGTACTGGTTGGTGGCGGAAATGCCGGCCTTGCGCATATCGTTATCGTCCTCGACGTACATTTTCACGATGCGCTCGTCGGCGGCGCAGATGGCCAGCATGGCCTTACGGGCCGCGTCGACGCTATCGCCGTATGATATGCTTACGGTCCAATCGAGACGGCGGTATTCCTCGCGGCTGTAATTGTTGATTGAGCCGGTGGAAAGACCGCCGTTGGGGATTAGGATTGACTTATTGTCGGGAGTGTTAATTACGGTGTGGAATATCTGTATCTCCTTGACCGAGCCTGCATAGCCCTGAGCCTCGATGTAGTCGCCGAGTTTGTAGGGCTTGAGCAGGAGGATGAGCACGCCGCCGGCAAAGTTCTGCAGGGTACCGCTCAGGGCCATGCCCACGGCTACGCCGGCCGAGGCGAAGAGCGCCAGGAACGACGAGGTCTCTATGCCTATGATGCCTACGACAGTGACAATCAGAATGAAGAAAAGGGCGATTTTGACAAACGACACCAAGAAGCTGGCGAGGGATCGGTCGACCTTGCGCCGGGACATTATCGATTGCAGGAGCGACACCAGCTTGCGGATGATGTACTTGCCTACGATGAACACGACGATGGCTATGGCCACGTCAATGGTGAACGTCACCATCTTGCGCACCACCGTGTCGACGAGCTCGTCGAACGGCAGGGTCTTGAGCATCTCCAGTTCTTGCTTAGCCGTGGGCACCGAGTCGGGAAGTTCGATTGGCGCCACCTGTGCCAAAATATTGCCTAATAGCATGATTCTAAAAGTTTATCATTCAAAAAACTTTGAGGCCACATCGGCGTACCAGTCGAGTTGGCTGTACCCCTTGATGGCGGCGGAGGCGGGATTTTCGAGTATGTATGTCGACAGGCCGCCGCAGCGTGTTATGGCTATATCGCCCCAAATCCAGTCAGAATGAGCTTTGTATGTCACCACATTGGCGTATGCATTGCTCCACTGGGCCACGGCTTCGTTGTCGGCGCCGAGGGCCTTTACGTAGTCCTCGAAGTCGAAGTAGTAGCACGTGCGGTCGGCGGAATACTTTTGTGGCTGATAGTCCGCGGGCTTAGGAGTCTCTACGCTTGCGTAGATGTCAGCCGTGGCGGCAGCCAGTTCGTCAAGTCCGGCCGTATTTATCACTGTCATGGTCACCGGACAGTCATAGCGTTGGTAGGTGAGCATGTAGTGGTTGAACATCTCCTGCGCTGCGCCCACCAGGTCGGCCTTGGCGGGGAGGAAGAAGTGGCTGAGTGTCTTATCGTAAGGCATGCCGGCGATGGGGTCTTCTGTGGGGCTCGACGCGATGACCGGAGCCGCGTGGCGCAGCTGGTACATCACCTCGACCGAGCCCATGTAGCAGCAGTCGAAATATATGAACGACAGATCCTGGCCATCCAAAGTCTGGGCCATCGACGTGACGTTCATCTTCTTGCCTTTGTCGCTGCCGAATGAGTAGGCCATGCCAGCGGGGGCTTCCTCGGCGATGCCGTCCTGAATCCAGCCGGTGCCGTGGCTCCAGAATATGATGCCGTAATCGGCGGCGGGGGCCAAAGCCTTTGTGTCGGCGATGGCCTCGCTCAGGCGGGCCTTAGACACGTTGGCTACGTCGCTATCGTAGATTTTGAGTGTGTCGATGCCGTTGGCGGTTACCTCTTTGAGCACGGGATTGCCGTTGTAAGGGGCGTGGTAAACGATCAGACGGCCTTGGCCGAGATCGCCGGCCTTGGCTGCTTCGAGCATTTCGTTGAGGTCAGCCTTGTCCCAGCCTCCCGAGCCCATGTTGTTGCTGGCCACCATGTACACCAGCACAGTACGCGAGGCCGGCTCCCTGGGGGCTACCGGCTCGTCGGCCTTCTTGCTGTGGCAAGCGGACAGCACCGCCATAGCCATGCAGAAGAATATCGTAATTGTAAATTTAGTCCATTTCATAATGCAAATTTACGAATTTTCCGCCAAAAATCCTACACAAGCAAAGTCAATATAAGCCAATATCTGCAAAAATGGAGGCACCATGCGGGTGCCTCCATTTTGTATAACGGGATCTATAATACGATTATTGTTTGTTGTAAGGCATAGTTTCTTGCGAATCCTCGCCCTGCTCGCGCATGCGCTGCTGCTGTTGGCGGCGGTACTCCTCGTACTGTTGCTGGCGCAGTCGCTCGTTGTAATCTTGTTGCTGCTGGTAAGGCTGGTTGGTCTGCTGCGAGAATTGCTGCGGCTGGTAAGGCTGCTGGAATGACTGATTGAACTGGTTGAACTGCGGTTGGTTGAATTGCTGTTGGCTGGGTTGCGGCATCGCGGGCTGGCGGGCGGGGAACACGCCGCCAAAGCGTATCATCAACTTGACCTGCCCCAGCATCCAGCCTGCGCCGCCGGCCACCGCCGCCCAGTAGGCGAGCATGCAGACCGCGTTGATGACCTCAAAGAATCCTACTAACTTAGATGTCACTGCCATGCACAGAGAGAACGTGAGCACCAAGGCCGCCGAGACGCTGATGGACCAGAACACCAGCGTGTAGCCGAGCTTCAGGAATTTGTTGAAGCCGTCGTTCCAATTCATCGTCTGCGCCAGCGCCATCCATTCCTTCATCATTACGAAATGGATGAGGCCGAAGGCTGTGGAGCCGCTGGCCACGAAGAACAGGTATATGCCCCATGTCTTGTTCCAGTACGATACGGTCTGGGCCAGGGGTATGAAGAACATCATGATCAGGAAGAAAAGACCGGCCATGATGAAGCTGTAAAGCGCGAGCTTCTTGAGGCTGTTGGCTGCGGGCACGTTGCCCTGTGAGCCGTAATGCGTCTTGAGTTGGGTGTAGCCTATTCCGGCCACAATGCATCCGCCCATGGCCAGGAGGCAGCAGCAGTACGTGAGGGCTTGGCATTCAACGAGCGCATAGAAGAAATTGATTATGCGCGTCTCCAGCCCGCAGGTGGTGGCTACGAAAAAGAGCAGGGTGAATGCGAACAGGGCTGTGACGCCTCCGGCCACAATGAATATCCAGGGCAGGCGCGTCAGGCCCGGGCCTAAATGAGAAGGCTGAGGGGCGGAGGGGAAGGAGGGAAAAGGTTGTCCTCCAAGTTGCATGGTCTCTCGATGCATAGTTGATGCTGTTAATTGGTTCAGTTTGCAAATATAGCGGCAATTCGATAATTAATGCGTAGCGAAAAGGTTAAAAAGCGCAAACCAAAGGTAGCCGCCGTCCAATTTGCGATATGATAGTCCCAGTTTCGCGGATTATTGCTATCTTTGCGCATTAATTGGCAAATAATGAAAACCGTCATAAAGATATTGCTGGCCATCGTCATGCTGCCGTGTCTCGTTTCGGCCCAACCCGCCGCGCAGCCGACGCAGGCGAGCGGCGAGGAGAAAATCGTGCAGAAGGCCTACGCGTGGACGCCTCTGTGGCCCAGCGGCCTCCAGGAGCCCGCGCCAATGGATACGCTCGACTACAATTATTTCCAGCGGTCTATCCCGTCGGCCGTGTCGTACGCCTACGCCTGCACCGGCAACCTCGGCGCCGAGGGCAAGGATATGCTCTTCATGCAGCAGCAGCCTATCAGCCAGTTCTTTCTGCTCGATGCCCAAAGGCATTGGATACCGACGCTCGACAAGGTGAAGTTTTACAACACGCGCATACCGATGACCATTGCCTCGTACAATTTCGGCGGCAACCGTGACAACGGTCAGGATCGCCTGCAAGTCGACTTTTCTGGCAATATCAACAAGCGCGCGCAGGTAGGCGCCACGCTCGACTACCTCTATTCCAAGGGCTGCTACGCCAACCAGGCTGCCAAGGGCTTTACGTGGGGATTCAATGGCTCGTACATAGGCGACCAATATGAGTTCCAGGGTTCGTGGACGCATTTCAATAACCTCAACAAGGAGAACGGCGGAATCACCAATGACCTCTACATCACCGATCCGGCCAAGCTGCAGGGCGGCGTTTCGTCAATAAATCCCAAGTCGATTCCGACAAACCTCACCCACGCCCATACCCGCGTCAAGGGCGGAGTGCTCTTCCTCAACAACCGCTACAAGTTGGGATTCTGGCGCGATGAAATGCTGGAGGACTCGACCACGGTGAGCTCCTACGTGCCTGTCACTTCGTTCTTCTGGACGATGACCTATCTCGACGGCAAGCATCGCTTTCTCGACGACAACTACTCGGAGACCGACAAGTTCTTCGCCCATACATATCTCAACCCCGACCTTACCGACGACCACACCTCCTACTGGGCCTTGGGCAACACCGCCGGCGTAAGCATGCTCGAGGGCTTCAATCGCTGGGCT
>CAMWUM010000033.1 GCA_947177435.1 uncultured Muribaculaceae bacterium | reverse complement strand
CTTGGGACCTGTGTATCTTGCCATTTTGGGTTAGTTTATCAAGTTAGGGCCTGCCTTAGGGGCGATGGGGCGGGATTTTAGCCATGTAGTGCAGCCGCGACCACGAGAGGTGACAAAGTAAGGGTGGTCTATTTCACGTTTATGGCCAAGTGTCTCGCCGCCGGCCGGGGCTCAGGCGGCCCGGTGTGTTGCTGTTATTTGTGCTAAAAGATGAAAGTGGCGAGCGCTGGGCGCGTTATACTCTGCGGCGCTTGGGAGGGCGGCAGCCATTGTGGGGCAGCGGAGTGACGTCGACAATCTCGACGACTTCGATGCCGGCGCCGTGGATGGTGCGGATGGCAGACTCGCGGCCATTGCCCGGGCCCTTGACGTAAGCCTTCACTTTGCGCAGGCCGAGGTCGTAGGCGATCTTTGCGCAGTCCTGCGCGGCCATCTGGGCGGCGTAGGGAGTGTTCTTCTTTGAGCCGCGGAAGCCCATTTTGCCGGCCGACGACCAGGAGATAACTTGACCCTCGGCGTTGGCTAAGCACACGATGATATTGTTGAAAGAGGAGTGTACGTGCAGCTGGCCTTCGGCGCTGACTTTGACGTTTCTCTTCTTTGCTGCGACTGTCTTTTTTGCCATAATCTGATGTTATTTGGTAGCTTTCTTCTTGTTAGCGACGGTTTTCTTGCGTCCCTTGCGGGTGCGGGCGTTGTTCTTGGTGCTCTGGCCGCGCACGGGCAGGCCGATGCGGTGGCGCACGCCGCGGTAGCAACCGATGTCCATCAGTCGCTTGATGTTGAGCTGGATTTCGCTGCGGAGGTCGCCTTCGACTTTGTACTCGGTGCCGATTACCTCGCGGACGGCTGCGGCCTGGGCGTCGCTCCAGTCCTTGACCTTGGTCTCGACGGGCACGCCGGCCTTCTCGAGGATGGTCTTGGCCGAGCTGCGGCCGATGCCGAAGATGTATGTCAAGGCTATTTCACCTCTTTTGTTTTGGGGGAGGTCAACTCCCACGATTCTTACTGCCATAAGTGTTATTGCAAGTTGGTTAATGCTTCAATAATAACTAATGTTATCCTTGACGTTGTTTAAGCTTGGGGTTTTTCTTGTTGATTACGTAGAGGCGCCCCTTGCGGCGTACGATCTTGCTGTCCGCGGTGCGCTTCTTGACTGAGGCTCTTACTTTCATTGTCTTTTAGGTATTGCAGTGGTTGATGTGTCACTTGTAGCGGAAGGCGATGCGGCCCTTCGACAGGTCGTAGGGCGACATCTCGACCCTCACCTTGTCGCCGGGGAGGATCTTGATGTAGTGCATGCGCATCTTGCCTGATATGTGGGCCGTGATTTCGTGGCCGTTTTCGAGCTCGACGCGGAACATCGCGTTGCTGAGCGCCTCGACGATGGTGCCGTCCTGCTCGATTGCTGTCTGTTTTGCCATAGGATGGTCGATGGGGGGTTGGAGGGTTAAACGTATCTATCTTGCAGGACCTGGCGCACGTACTCGAAGGTGGTGAGCTCCAGGGTCTGGTCGTCGACGATGGCAAGGGTGTGCTCGTAGTGGGCCGAGGGCTTGCGGTCGCGCGTGCGGCACTCCCAGCCGTTGGGCTCGAACACTACGTTCTTGCTGCCCATGTTGACCATGGGCTCGATGCACAGGCACATGCCGTTCTTGATCAGCGGGCCGCAGCCGCGGCGCCCGTAGTTGGGCACCGAGGGGTCTTCGTGCATGCCCCGGCCGATGCCGTGGCCGCACATCTCGCGCACGATGCTGTATCCCCGGCGCTCGCAGTAGGCCTGCACGGCCGAGCTGATGTCGCCAATGCGCTTGCCCACGCGGCAGGCCTCTATGCCTACGGCCAGGGCCTCCTTGGTGGTGCGCAGCAGGGCCATCACTTTCTCGTCGACCTCGCCCACGGGGAAGGTGTAGCACTGGTCGCCCATCCAGCCGTCTTTCTCGACGACGGTGTCGATGCCGATGATGTCGCCTTCGCGCAGGGTGTAGCCCGAGGGGAAGCCGTGCACGACGGTCTCGTTGACTTCGATGCAGAGGGTGGCGGGGAAGCCTTCGTAGCCCAGGCACGCGGGCTTGCCGCCATTGTCGCGAATGAATTCGCAGGCAATGGCGTCGAGCTTGCGTGTGGTGACTCCGGGGGCAATCCACTTGGCCACTTCGCCCAGGGTGCGGCTCACGAGGTCGCACGCGGGGCGCATCTGCTCAATCTGGTCGGGTGTCTTCAGATAGATCATTCAGCCTTGCCTATTTTAGTATCCGTGGCCGGTGGTGCGGCCCTGGATCTTGCCGTCCTTCATCAGTCCGTCGTAATGGTGCATCATCAGGTGCGACTCGATCTGGCGCAGCGTGTCAAGCACTACGCCCACCATGATCAGCAGCGAGGTGCCGCCGAAGAACTGGGCGAAGCTCTGGCTGATGCCGAAGAAGCGGGCGAATGCCGGCAGCACGGCCACTACGGCCAGGAAGATCGAGCCCGGGAGGGTGATGCGGCTCATGATCGCGTCGAGGTACTCCTCAGTCTTCTTGCCGGGCTTGACGCCGGGGATGAAGCCGTTGTTGCGCTTCAGGTCCTCAGCCATCTGCTTGGGGCGCACGGTGATGGCTGTGTAGAAGTAGGTGAAGACGATGATCATGACGAAGTACACGAAATTGTACCAGAATCCGTTGATGTCGGTGAACACGCCCAGGAAGCCGGAGAACTGGTTCTGCCCGGCGTAGCCGGCCAGCGTCATGGGGATGAACATGATTGCCTGGGCGAAGATGATGGGCATCACGCCTGCGGCATTGACTTTCAAGGGGATGAACTGGCGGGCGCCGCCGTACTGGCGGTTGCCGATCACGCGCTTGGCGTACTGCACGGGCACTTTGCGGGTGCCCTGCACCAGCAGCACTGCGCCGATGGTGACGGCAAACAGCAGCACGATCTCGATCAGGAACATCACCAGACCGCCCTGACCTCCGGCACCTACGCCGGGCAGGCGGCCGATGACCTCGTTGAGCAGCGCGCCCGGCAGGCGGGCGATGATGCCGATGAGGATGATGAACGAGATGCCGTTGCCGATGCCGCGGTCAGTGATGCGCTCGCCCAGCCACATGATGAACATTGAGCCGGCGGCCATGATGATGGTCAGAGTGACATAACCTCCGGGGCCGACCACGTCGCCGATGCCGGCGCCGCGGGTCTGCATGTTGAGGTTCATCAGGTAGGCCGGAGCCTGCACGCAGAGGATGAAGACGGTGAGGTAGCGAGTATACTGCGTCAGCTTCTGGCGTCCGCTCTCGCCCTCGCGCTGCATCTTCTGGAACGCGGGGATGACCATGCCGGCCAACTGTATCACGATCGACGCCGTGATGTAAGGCATGATGCCCAGGGCGAAGATTGACGCCTGGGAGAATGCGCCGCCCGAGAACATGTCGAGCAGCTGCATCATGTCGGTCTTGTTGGCGAACTCGGTCAGCGCCTTTATGGCGTCTTGGTTGATGCCCGGAAGCACGACGTAGCACCCCACCCTGTAGATGAGTACAAGGAGGAGCGTAACGCCGATGCGGTTCCGAAGATCCTCAATCGACCATATGTTCTTGATTGTCTGGAAAAATCTCATTGTCGATTAAAGTTTTACGATTTTGCCTCCGGCTGCCTCGATGGCGGCGGCGGCGGCGGCGGAGAATGCGTGGGCCTCGACAGTGAGGGGTGAAGTGATCACACCCTTAGCCAGCACCTTCACCAGGTGCTTGCGGCTGCAGCGCCCTGCGGCGATGAGCTCCTCGATGCCTACCTTCTGCAGGCCCTTCTCCGTGGCCAGTGCCTGGAGCACGTCAAGGTTGATGGGACGGTACTCGACGCGTGCCAGAGGCTTGAAGCCGAACTTCGGCAGGCGACGCTGCAGAGGCATCTGACCGCCTTCGAAGCCGATCTTGCGCTTGTAGCCCGAGCGCGACTTGGCGCCCTTGTGGCCGCGGGTTGAAGTGCCGCCTTTGCCTGAGCCTGGGCCGCGGCCGATGCGGGTCTTGCTATGGGTTGACCCGGGATTGGGTTTGAGATTGCTTAAGTCCATTGTAGTAAATGTATTTTAGCCGGGGCTTGGGCCCGCCGCCCGGAGAGGGGCGGCGGCCATGGCCCCGATGCTGGTTTAGGCGTTGGTCACCTCCACGAGGTGGCGTACTTTTTTTACCATGCCCATCACCGAGGGGGTGTCCTCTTTGATGACGGTGTGGTTCATCTTGCGCAGGCCCAGGGCGTCGAGAGTGCGTTTCTGCACTGCCGGGCAGTTGATGCGGCTTTTTACTTGCTTGATCTTGATCTGTGCCATAGTCGGATGGGATTAGCCGTTGAACACTTTTGATACGCTCACGCCGCGGTTCTGAGCCACTTCGGCCGGCGAGCGGAGCTCGCTCAGGGCCTCGATGGTGGCCTTGACGAGGTTGTGGGGGTTGGAAGAGCCCTTGGACTTGGCCAGCACGTCGGTGACGCCGACCGAGTCAAGCACCGCGCGCATAGCGCCGCCAGCCTTGACGCCCGTACCGTGGGATGCGGGCTTGAGGATGACGCGCGAGCCGCCGAACTTGGCCTCCTGCTCGTGGGGGATGGTGCCTTTGTGCACGGGCACGCGGATGAGGTTCTTCTTGGCGGCCTCCACGCCCTTGGCGATGGCGGCCTGCACTTCGTTGGCCTTGCCCAGGCCGTAGCCTACGACGCCGTTCTCGTTGCCGACGACCACGATGGCTGCGAAGGTGAATGCGCGTCCGCCCTTGGTCACCTTGGTGACGCGGTTGATGGCCACCAGGCGGTCCTTAAGCTCGATATCGTTGGTCGATTTTACTCTGTTGTTCTTCTTTGCCATAATTCGTTAGAATTTAAGGCCGCCTTTGCGAGCGGCGTCAGCCAATGATTTAACGCGTCCGTGGAAGAGGTAGCCGTTGCGGTCGAACACCACCTCGGTGATGCCGGCCTGCAGGGCGCGGCCGGCGATGAGCTCGCCCACCTTGGCCGCGATCTCGACCTTGGTGCCCTGGTCGATGCCCTTGGACGAGGCTGAAGCCAGAGTGGTGCCGTTGAGGTCGTTGACCAGCTGCACGTAGATTTCCTTGTTGCTGCGGAACACGGTCATGCGCGGGCGGGCGGCGGTGCCGCTGATGCGGCCGCGGATGCGCGCCTTGATCTTATTTCTTCTTTCTTTCTTGGATACCATGGTTGCGGGGGTTTAATTATTTGGCGCTAGCCGATTTGCCGCTCTTGCGGCGGATAACCTCGCCGACGAACTTGATGCCCTTGCCCTTGTAAGGCTCCGGCTTGCGCAGCGAGCGGATCTTGGCGCAGACTTGGCCGAGCAGCTGCTTGTCGTCGCTGCTGAGGATGATGAGCGGGTTCTTGTTGCGCTCGCTCTTGGTCTCCACCTTTACTTCTGCGGGAAGCTTGATATATATGGCGTGCGAGTAGCCCAGGTTGAGCTCGAGCACTTGGCCGGTGGAATTGGCGCGGTAGCCTACGCCGACGAGCTCGAGCTCCTTGCGGTAGCCTTCGCTCAGGCCCACGACCATGTTGTGGATCAGGGCGCGGTACAGGCCGTGCATGGCGTGCTGCTGCTTGGTCATCTGGGCGCCGTCCTCGAGCTTGGGGCTTACGTGGACGTGGCCGTCCTCGACCTTGACCTCGATGCAGGGGTTCACAGCCTGGGTGAGCACGTTGGATTTGTTCTTAACGGTTACGACGTTGTTTGCGTCGACGGTCACCTCCACTCCGGCAGGGATCGCGATGGGTGCTTTGCCTATTCTTGACATAATGCTGGATGTGTTAGGAGGTTAGTAGATGTAGCACAGTACTTCGCCGCCCACCTTGAGCTCGGCGGCCTGCTTGTTGGTCATCACGCCCTTGGAGGTCGAGAGGATGGCGATGCCCAGGCCGTTGAGCACGCGGGGCATGTCCTTGTAACCGGTGTACTGGCGCAGGCCGGGGCGCGAAACGCGCTTGAGGCCCTTGATGGCGCTGACGTGGTCCTTGGGGTCGTACTTGAGGGCGATCTTGATGATGCCAGACGGGGTGTCCCCTTCTACGAACTTGTAGTTGAGGATGTATCCTTGCTCGAAAAGGATTTTGGTGATCTCTTTCTTGAGGTTCGAGGCGGGCACTTCGACCACACGGTGGTTGGCCTTGACCGCGTTCCTCAATCTTGTCAGATAATCTGCTATTGGATCTGTCATTGTCGTTGAGTTGTTAAATTGATTGGGTTGTCCCAACAATATTTAATTGCGCTGGGGCTCCGGCGGCTTACCAGCTAGCCTTCTTAACGCCGGGGATGAGGCCTGCGCTGGCCATTTCGCGGAACTGGATGCGGCTCAAGCCGAACTGGCGCATGTATCCCTTGGGGCGGCCGGTGATGGCGCAGCGGTTGTGCATGCGCACGCTCGAGGCGTTCTTGGGCAGGGCCTGCAGCTTCTGGTATACCTCATAGGCGCTCTCGCCCTGCTTGGCCAGCTGGCGAGCCTCCTCTTTGAGGGCGGCCTTGCGGGCGGCGTACTTGGCTACGAGCTTGGCGCGCTTGACCTCGCGGGCCTTCATTGATTCCTTTGCCATATGCTATGCTTGTTTTTTAGCGTTTTTGAACGGCAAGCCGAACATGCGCAGCAGGGCGTAGCCCTCCTCGTCGGTGTTGGCCGAGGTGACGAACGTGATGTTCATGCCCATGAGCTTGCTGATGTTGTCGATGTTGATTTCCGGGAAGATGATCTGCTCGCTGATGCCGAGGGTGTAGTTGCCGCGGCCGTCGAGCTTGCCTTCGATGCCCTTGAAGTCGCGGATGCGGGGCAGGGCCACGCGCACCAGGCGCTCCAGGAACTCGTACATGCGCTCGCGGCGGAGGGTCACCATCGCGCCGATGGGCATCTTCTTGCGTACCTTGAAGTTGGAGATGTCCTTCTTCGAGAGGGTGGCCACGGCCTTCTGGCCGGTGATGGCGGAGAGCTCGGCCAGGGCGTTGTCGATGATCTTCTTGTCCTGGGTGGCCTCGCCGAGGCCCTGGTTGATGACGATCTTCTTCAGCTTGGGCACCTGCATGGGAGTGTGGTAGCTGAACTCTTTTGTAAGGGCGGGAACGATGCGCTCCTCGTAGTCCTTCTTAACGGTTGTGCTGCTCATTACTTAATTACTTCGCCGGATTTTTTGGAATAGCGTACGGTCTTGCCGTTTTCGTCCTTGCGCAGGCCGATGCGGGTGGGCTTGCCGCTCTTGGGGTCGAGCAGGGCGAGCTTGCAGAGGCGGATGGGCGCCTCCATCTTGATCAGGCCGCCCTGGGGATGGGCTGCGCTGGGCTTGCAGGCCTTGGTAATGATGTTGAGGCCCTCGACGATGGCGCGCTCCTTCTTGCGGTCGACCATCAGCACGCGGCCCTGCTTGCCGCGGTCCTCGCCAGAGAGGACCTGCACGGTGTCGTTCTTCTTGATGTGTATCTTGCTCATTTCGTAAGTCTTGTTAAGGGGTTAAAGCACTTCGGGGGCCAGAGACACGATCTTCATGTTGGTGGCGCGCAGCTCGCGGGCCACGGGGCCGAAGATGCGCGTGCCGCGGAGCTCGCCGGCGTTGTTGAGCAGCACGCAGGCGTTGTCGTCGAAGCGGATGTAGCTGCCGTCGGGGCGGCGGATCTCCTTCTTGGTGCGCACCACCACTGCCTTCGAGACGGTGCCCTTCTTCATTTCAGAGCTGGGGATGACGCTCTTGACGGTGACGACGATGATGTCGCCCACCGAGGCGTAGCGCCGGCCGGTGCCGCCCATGACTCGGATGCACAGTACTTCCTTCGCGCCGGAGTTGTCGGCCACGTTCAAGCGGGTTTCTGTCTGGATCATTTTTACTTAACTTTTTCGATTATTTCTACTAAGCGCCACCTCTTGGTCTTGCTCAGGGGGCGGGTCTCCATCAGGCGCACGGTGTCGCCCACGCTGCACTCGTTCTTCTCGTCGTGAGCGTGGTACTTCTTGGTCTTGTTGACGAACTTGCCGTAGATCGGGTGCTTCTCCTTGTACTTGACGGCCACGGTGATCGTCTTGTCGCCCTTGTTGGAGGTGACAACGCCGACGCGCTCTTTTCTAAGGTTTCTCTTTTCTTCCATTTTGGGGCGGATTATTTGTTGTTAAGCTCGCGCATGCGCAGCTCGGTCTTGACGCGGGCTATCATGCGGCGGTCGGCGGTGATTTTGGCCGGATTGTCGGTTGAGGCTATCGAGTGGTTGATCACCAGCTGGCGGTAGTCCTTCTCCATCTGGGCCAGGTGCTCGCGCAGGTCGGGGGTGCTGAGCTCCTTTATATCTGCTTTCTTCATCGGTCGTTACACGTTTTGGGTGGGGTCGTAGTCGCGGGCCACGACGAATTTTGTGGTGACAGGCAGCTTCTGGGCGCCGAGGCGCAGAGCCTCGCGAGCCACTTCGTAGGGCACGCCCTCGACCTCGATGAGCATGCGGCCGGGGGTCACGGGGGCCACGAAGCCTTCGGGGTTACCCTTGCCTTTACCCATTCGGACGTCGGCGGGCTTGGCGGTGATGGGCTTGTCGGGGAATATGCGGATCCAGATTTGGCCCTGGCGCTGCATGTGGCGCGAGACGGCGATACGGGCGGCCTCGATCTGGCGGCCGGTGATCCACTTGGTCTCGAGGGTCTTTATGCCGAAGGAGCCGAAAGCGAGCTGGTTGCCACGCTGTGCCTCGCCCTTCTGGCGGCCCTTCTGCATGCGGCGGAATTTGGTTTTCTTAGGCTGTAACATTTCTTGTCAGGCTGTTTTTGCGTTTAACGATTGCTTTTTGCCTTGCGGAACCCGCCGCGGCGCTGTCCGCCTTGGCCTGCGCCTCCCTGTGCGGGGCGGCCTTCCTTCTGGCTGGTGAAGTTGGGAGCCAGGTCGCGCTTGCCGTAGACCTCTCCGCGGCAGATCCAGACCTTGACGCCGATGACGCCCACCTTGGTGTGAGCCTCGACAAGGGCGTAGTCGATGTCGGCGCGCAGGGTGTGCAGGGGCGTGCGGCCCTCCTTGAACATTTCGGAGCGGGCCATTTCGGCGCCGTTGAGGCGGCCAGATACCTGCACCTTGATGCCCTCGGCGCCGGCGCGCATGGTGTTGGCCACGGCCATCTTCACGGCGCGGCGGTATGCGGTCTTGCCTTCGATCTTGCCGGCGATCTCGCTGGCCACGATCTGTGCGTCGAGCTCGGGGCGCTTCACCTCGTGCACGTTGATCTGCACGTCCTTGTCAGTGATCATGCGCAGCTCTTCCTTGAGCTTCTCGACGTCTTCGCCGCCGCGGCCGATGATCAGGCCCGGGCGCGAGGTGCAGATGGTGACGGTGATGAGCTTGAGGGTGCGCTCGATAACGATGCGCGAGATGGTGTTCTTAGCCTTCGACTCCTTGGCGAGGATGTACTTGCGGATCTTCGAGTCCTCGAGGATCGTATCGCCGCAGCTGCGGCCGCCAAACCAGTTGGAGTCCCACCCGCGGACGATGCCCAGGCGGTTGCTTATTGGATTAACTTTCTGTCCCATTTCTTAGTCCTGGTTTTTGTTAGCGATCGCGTCGACGATCAGGGTTACGTGGTTGGCGCGCTTGCGGATGCGGTAGCCGCGGCCCTGGGGAGCGGGGCGCAGGCGCTTGAGCATGGGCGCGGGGTTAACGTAGATGGTGGAGACGTAGAGCTCTCCGTTTTCGGCCTTCTTCTCGTTCTTGGCCTCCCAGTTGGCGATGGCCGAGCGCAGGAGCTTCTCCAGGCGTGCGGCGGCCTCCTTGTTGGAGAATTTGAGGATGCCCAGGGCCAGGAACACTTCCTTGCCGCGGATCAGATCAGCCACGAGGCGCATCTTGCGGGGCGACGAAGGTATGTTTGTGAGCTTGGCGAAAGCGACGTTGCGTTGAGCGTCCTTTATCGCTTCGGCTGCGAGTCTTTTTCTTTTACCCATTGTTGATAGTTGTTTCTGTATTTATGGCTCTTTGGCCCTGATTACTTCTTCTTGTTGCCGGCGTGGCCGCGGAAGGTGCGGGTCGGGGCGAACTCGCCGAGCTTGTGGCCCACCATGTTCTCCGTCACGTAGACGGGGATGAACTTGTTGCCGTTGTGCACGGCGAAAGTGTGGCCCACGAATTCGGGGGCGATCATCGAGGCGCGGCTCCATGTCTTGATTACGGCCTTCTTGCCGGAGGTCTCCATGGCGGCGACTTTCTTTTCGAGCTTGGCGCTGATGAAGGGGCCTTTCTTTAATGAACGACTCATATCTCTTAGCTGTTAATTCAGGTTACTTTTTCCTTCTCTCGATGATATACTTGTTCGAGTGCTTCTTCGGGGCGCGTGTCTTCAGGCCCTTAGCGTACAGGCCCTTGCGCGAGCGGGGATGACCGCCGGATGCGCGGCCTTCGCCACCGCCCATGGGGTGGTCGACGGGGTTCATGACTACGCCGCGGTTGCGGGGACGGCGGCCCAGCCAGCGGCTGCGGCCGGCCTTGCCGCTCTGCTCGAGCGAGTGCTCGCTGTTGCCTACGACGCCGACAGTGGCTTTGCAGGCCGACAGGATCTTGCGGGTTTCGCCTGAGGGGAGCTTGATGATGCAATAGTCGCCTTCGCGAGATACGAGCTGGGCGAAAGTGCCAGCCGAGCGGGCGATGCGCGCACCCTGGCCGGGCCTCATCTCGATGTTGTGCACCACGGTGCCGACCGGGATAGACTTCAGGGGGAGTGCGTTGCCGATTTCGGGGGCTACGTCCTGGCCCGATACTACGGTGGCGCCGACCTCGAGGCCGTTGGGGGCCACGATGTAGGCCTTGCGGCCGTCAGCGTAGTAGAGCAGGGCGATGCGGGCCGAGCGGTTGGGGTCGTACTCGATCGACTTTACGACAGCAGGCACGTTTTCGATGCTTCTCTTAAAGTCGATGATACGGTACTTGCGCTTGTGGCCGCCGCCGCGGTAGCGGACGGTGAGGT
>CAMWUM010000032.1 GCA_947177435.1 uncultured Muribaculaceae bacterium | reverse complement strand
GAGCCCATTGAGTGGGTGGAGGCCCGCATGTACCCCTCGCCCGACAGATTTAAGGCCATGGCGGGCCAAAAATGCCGCCGTGCACCACTCCATCGCCCTATGGCTTGCCATTCTTCCTCGCCCTGACCCACAAGACACAAAGGCAATAGGATGGCGACGCCTAACGATAATAGAATCTTTTTCATGTTGATTTTTTTATTAGTCCTTACTCCGACAGCACCACCTTTTTGCCGTTTTGAATATAGACGCGGCCCGGGAGAGGCTGGCTGACTTTCCTGCCCTGTAAATCGTAGAGCGCGTGTTCATCGGGCGCACCCATTGCGTCAGATATGCCGGCCAACGGGAATTCGTCCGTTTCCACAATGTTTTTAAACTTGCACCATCCCCAATGCTCCTGATACTTCTCTTTGCAGCCAAAGTGCACATATACAACCGCATTCGCATAGCAGGCCTCGTCAAAAGGATTGAGCGAGGTTTGAAACTCCGGAGGCGTCAGGGATTCGCAATAAATAGTGCGGAGATTGGTTCTGGCAAAGCAGTTGTAGCCTAAATATTTTAAATGGGCAGGGAAATCTATTGTTTGGATTGGGCAGGATTCAAATGCGGTCGGTTCTATACTCTCAAGCGTGGATGGAAGCATAATCTCCTTTAGCATCTTGCATCGATCAAAAGCCGAATTTCCGATAGATTTGACGCCTTCCGGGATATCCACTTTCTGCAGAGAGGTGCAGTCGCGAAATATATCCCATATTATGTCTTTCATTGATGCCGGCAGAGACGCATGTCGGAGGCCTTCACTTAGGGCAAAAGTGCCCCCGCCTAATTCAACGATTGAGTTTGGGAGGATAACCTCCTCCAAACCAGAATAAAAAAATGCGGCATAACCCATATATTCAAGCCCGTCATTAAACTCAATAGTCTTGAAGGTGGTGTAGGCGAAGGCCCACTCTCCAATTCTCTTTAGCGTGCTTGGCAAAACAGGGGGAATGCTGAGCTTAAAGCACTGGTTAAAGGTATTGTCGCCAATCTCCTCCACTCCTTCAGGAAGCACGATGGGGCAATTAAGGCAGGTGTCGCGAAGGAAGGCATTGTCCCCAAGCTCTCTCAAAGAAGAAGGGATGTTGATTTCTTCAAGTTCAGTGAACGCAAAAGCCCATTTGCCGATCTTGACAATCCCCTCAGGCAAGATAATCTTCTTTATGCCCAGGTATAGCCTATCTTTGGAGACAAAAGGACCGCAAAAAGCCAAGTCAGGCACTGTGTTATCTTTAATCTCTGCGCCCTGGAGATCCACAACGTTGTATTTTCCCTTGACCGCGTATTTGTTCAACGCCTGAAAGTCGCTTTCGTCAATCGGGCCGGCCACAATGATGTTAGTCGCATTGCCGGCCTCCGCCTCTGCCAAAAGCGCCTCGACCTGGCCATATTCAGTTGTAGTGATGCTGACAGTAATGTCATTGCCTGTGGCGAGACATACTTGCATGCAACAGGCAAAGCAAGATAGGATGATTGATAGAATTTTTTTCATGATTTTGGTATTGGGTTCGGTGCAAAATTACGAAATTAATATCAATAAATCATAAAAAATAGTTAACTAATTTTGCTTCGCCCTCGTTTGTAATTTACTGATATTAAATGTGTTAATTGATGTAGCAAAATTAATTTTGCTACATCTGTGGCACGCGTCGTAACGCGTTGTCAATCAGGACTTTGTGAACCCGAAAAATGGCGGGGTGTATATCGTTGACATTCAACGGCTTACTTTAATTTCTCGATGAACAGGTCTTTGTGGTAAGCCTCAGAGTCGGCGATGCGCTTGGATATATTAATTGATGGTTCCATTGCGATGGCAAAGTTACGGAAATTACTCGATACTTTTAGCTGAGTTTTAGGGAAAATTGGCTGAAATTGTGGTGGGGGATTGGGAAAAATTTAGTAATTTTGCAAAATTGGCGCGGTGCGTCATGCTCATATTTATTTCAATGGACGATACACTCAACACTGCCATCGACGGCTTCGAGCCGAGGTACGACGAAAACGACATAAAGACTTTCACCTGGAACGTGCACATACGCCGCCGCCCCGGCATGTACATAGGCGCCCTGGGCGACGGCTCAAGCCCCGACCACGGCATCTACGTGCTGCTCAAGGAGGTGATCGACAACTCAATCGACGAGTACGCCATGGGCCACGGCAAGCAAATTGCCGTCGACATCACGGCCGAGGGACAGGTGACCGTGCGCGACTACGGCCGCGGCATCCCCCTGGGCAGCGTGGTCAAGGCGGTGTCGACGATGAACACGTCGGGCAAAATCGATTCCGACGCCTTCCAGAAGTCGGTGGGACTCAACGGCGTAGGCCTCAAGGCGGTGAACGCCCTCTCGATCGAGTTCTCCATCATTTCGCGGCGCGACGGCCAGATGAAGGCCGCCCGGTTCAGCCGCGGCGAGCTCATATCCGAGAGCGAGGTGGAGCCCACCGACGAGCCCAACGGCACCACCGTCAGCTTCCTGCCTGACAGCGAGATTTTCCGCAACTTCCGCTACCACGACGACTTCGTGCGCGTGATGATGAAGAACTACTCGTTTCTCAACACTGGCCTGGCGATGGTATACAACGGCGAGCGCTTCTACTCGCGCCAGGGCCTGCTAGACCTGCTGGCCGAAAACATCGACAAGGAGCCTCTCTACCCCATCATACACCTCAAGGGCCAGGACATCGAGGTGGCCATCACCCACGTGCGGCAGTACGGCGAGGAGTTCTACTCGTTTGTCAACGGCCAGTACACCACCCAGGGCGGCACCCACCTGGCCGCCTTCAAGAAGTATGTGGCCCAGACCATCAAGGAGTACTTCGGCAAGGGTTTCGAGCCCAGCGACATACGCTCGGGCATGGTGGCGGCCATCGCCGTGAGGGTGCAGGAGCCCGTGTTTGAGTCGCAGACCAAGGTCAAGCTCGGCTCGACCGAGGTGAGCCCCGGCGGAGCGTCGGTCGACAAGTTCGTGGGCGACTTCGTGAAGAAAGAGCTTGACAACTACCTGCACCGCAACCTCGACGTGGCCGAAGTGATACTGCGAAAGGTGCAGGAGAGCGAACGCGCGCGCAAGGCCATGGCCGGACTGGCCAAGGAGGCCCGCGAAAAGGCCAAGAAGGTGAGCCTGCACAACAAGAAACTGCTCGACTGCACCGTGCACCTCAACGACTCCAAGGGCAAGGAAGACCTGCGCGAGGCCTCGTCAATCTTCATCACCGAGGGCGACTCGGCCGCCGGCTCGATCACCAAGGTGCGCGACGTACGCACCCAGGCAGTGTTCTCGCTGCGAGGCAAGCCGCTCAACGCCTACGGCCTTACGCAAAAGGAGCTGGTGAGAAACGACGAGTTCAACCTGCTGCAAGCCGCGCTCAACCTGCAGGACGGCATCGAGGGCCTGCGGTACAACAAGGTGATCATTGCCACCGACGCCGATGTCGACGGCATGCACATACGCCTGCTGCTCATCACGTTCTTCCTGCAATTCTTCCCCGACCTGGTGAAGATGGGCCACGTGTACGTGCTGCAGACGCCTCTGTTCCGCGTGCGCTCGCGCAAGGCCCAGAGCCGCAAGAAGAAAGACACCGACGAGGTGTTCTACTGCTACAACGACGCCGAGCGCTTGGCGGCCATCGCCCATTTCGGCGACGACGCCGAGATCACCCGATTCAAGGGCCTGGGCGAAATCTCGCCCGAGGAGTTCCGCGGATTCATCAACCAGGACATGCGCCTCGACCACGTGAGTCTGCGCAAGGAAGACCACGTATCAGCCCTGCTTGAATTTTATATGGGAAAAAATACGATGGAGCGACAGAATTTCGTAATAAACAACCTCATTATAGAAGATGACTCAGAAATCTCATAGCCAAGAGCAGCGCGTAGCCGTCTTTCCGGGTACGTTCGACCCCTTCACCATCGGCCATGCCGACATCGTGGAGCGAGGGCTTGAAATCTTCGACCGCGTGGCCATCTGCGTGGGCGTCAACATCTCCAAGCCCAAGGACCGCCAGTCGGCTGAGCGCCGCGTCCAGGCCATCGAGCGCGTCTATGCCGGCAACGATCGCGTCAGCGTGCACTGCTGGTCCGGGCTCACCGCCGAGTTCGCCCTCAGCATCGGCGCCCGCCACCTGCTGCGCGGCGTGCGCTCGGTCAAGGACAACGACTATGAGCGCGACATGGCCGAGGCCAATCGCGAGATGTTCGGCCTGGACACGGTGGTGCTCTTCACCGACCCCAAGCTGGCCTATGTGTCATCGTCGCTCGTGCGCGAGCTCGTGGCCCACGGCCAGGACGTGAGCCGCTTTCTGCCCAAGGCTGATGTTTAACACGATAAAGATATAACGACATGATTAGAAGACACTTTACAGCACTTTTGTTGACCCTGACCTGCGTTTTCGCGGCGTCAGCGCAGATAGATTTGGAAGCCCTGAAGAGCCGGATGGGGGCGCAGCGCGGCTTTGCCTCCGGCACGAGCGCGGGCAATATTTGGGAGAAAAAAATTGATTTGGTCCTGCACATGATTGACAATTACTATGTCGACGAGGTCGACGGCGACTCGCTGGCCACGGCTGCCATCGTCGCCATGCTCAAGACGCTCGACCCACACTCCACATACTCCACACCCGAGGAGACAAAGGAGCTCAACGAGCCCCTCGAAGGCAAATTCTCGGGCATCGGCGTGCAGTTCAACATGTCGACCGACACCGTCTACGTGGTGCAGACCATCACCGGCGGCCCGTCGGAGAAGGTGGGCATCCGCCCCGGCGACCGCATCATCTGGGCTGGCGACTCGCTCATCGCCGGGCGCAAGCTGCCCAACAGCCGCGTGATGAAGATACTGCGCGGTCCCAAGGGCTCGACCGTGCTGCTGAAAGTGAAGCGAGCCGGCGAGCCTGAGCTCCTCGAGTTCTCTGTCAAGCGCGACGATATACCCGTCAACAGCGTCGACGGCGTGTACATGGCCGCTCCCGAGGTGGGATACGTGCGTCTAACGCGCTTTGCCGAGTCGTCGGGCGAGGAGGTGGCCAACGCCATCAGCGACCTCAAGCGCCAGGGCATGAAGACCCTCATCCTTGACCTGCAGGGCAACGGCGGCGGATACCTCGGCTCGGCCCGCGACGTGGCATCGCTCTTCCTCGACGGCGGCGACCTGGTGGTCTTCACCCGCGACCGCCAGGACAATGTGCAGGAACTCCGCGCCGACTCCAAGCCATTCTTCAAGGGCGACGTGATCGTGCTTATCGACCAGTACTCCGCTTCGGCCGCCGAGATTGTGGCCGGCGCCCTCCAGGACAACGACCGCGCCACCATCGTTGGCCGCCGCTCGTATGGCAAAGGATTGGTGCAGAGGCCGTTCAAACTCCCTGACGGATCAATGATACGACTCACCACCGCCCGTTATTATACCCCCTCGGGCCGATGCATACAGAAGCCTTACGAGAAGGGTCACAGCGAGGAGTACCGCCTCGACATGCTCAACCGCTACGACAGCGGCGAGCTCTGGTGCCTCGACAGCGTGCGCCTCGACAAGAGCGTCGAGTACCACACTAAGAAGGGTCGCGTGGTGTACGGCGGCGGCGGTGTGATGCCCGACGATTTTGTGCCCGTCGACACCTCACTCTATACTCCATACTACCGCGACCTCATGGCAAAGTCAGTGCTGCCGGTCTATGCCATCAATTATGTCGATTCGCACCGTGCCGAGCTCGAGAAGCAGTACCGCAACGAAAATGCGTTCTTTGACAGCTTCGAGGTCAGCGACCAGATGATGGCCGAAATCGTAGAGCAGGCAGCAAAGGAGGGCGTTGAGTTCAACCAAGAGCAGTACGACACTTCGCTCCCCCTGCTCAAAGCCATCGTCAAAGGCTACCTGGCCAACGACATCTTCAAGGGCCAGTGCTACATCCGAGCCGTCAACCCCTATAATCCCGTCTACGTCCGAGCCCTCGAGCTCTCACGACCATAAAAAGAGAGGGCGCACCAATTGGTGCGCCCTCTCTTTTTATAGGGGGTATTAGTCAGCGTTGAGGTTGACGCGCTTGAAGCCTACGGCGACGAGGCCCTTCTGAGCCTTGTCGAGGTACTGGCCGATGTTCATCTTGGGGTCGTTGATGAACTCCTGCTCCATGAGGGTCATCTCCTTGAAGAACTTGTTGAGACGGCCGTTGGCGATGGCGTCGATCTTGGCCTGGGGCAGCTTGGCGCCTTCGGCCTCAGATACGGTGGCGATGATCTCGCGACCCTGAGCAGCCTGCTCCTCGGTGATCCAGCCCTTGGCGGTGTTGGATGCGATGTGGTCGTCGCTGTCGAAGTGGTGGGGGTTGAGGCCGGCCTTGCTGAGAGCGAAGTCAACAGCCTTCTGCACGAGTTCGCGCTTGGTCTTCTCGACGGCGATAGAGAGCTCGGAGTCGATGGTGGCCTGGGGCACGCTCTTGCGGTCGACGGCAACGGGGTTCATCGAAGCCACCTGCATAGCCACGTACTGGCCGACTTCCTTGTCGACGCCGGGCATGCTGAAGCCGACGATGGCGGCGAGCTTCTTGTTGAAGTGGGTGTAGGCGCTGGTTGAGGGAGCCTCTACCACTTCGAAGGCGCCGATCTCGGTCTTTTCGCCGGTCTGGCCGCCCTTCTCAACGACGAGGTCGGCGATGGTGCGTCCGTCGATGGTGATGGCGTTGAGAGCCTCGAGGTTGGCGGGCTTGTGAGCCATGGCGGCGTCGAGGATCTGCTGGGTGAGGGTGACGAAGCCTTCGTTCTTGGCTACGAAGTCGGTCTCGCAGTTGAGGGCGACGATGGCTGCGTAACCGTCAGCTGCTGCGGCGAGCACGCAGCCCTCGGCTGCGCTGCGGTCGGCGCGCTTGGCGGCCACTGCCTGGCCTTTCTTGCGGAGCACCTCTACGGCTGCGTCCATGTCGCCGTTGGTCTCGGCGAGGGCTTTTTTGCAATCAGTCAAGCCTGCGCTGGTGAGGTCGCGCAGTTTCTTGATGTCTGCCATTGAAATTGCCATATCTTACAGATGTTTTTGCGGGTTAATAATTACTCGGCTGCCTCTTCAGCGGGCTGCTCGGCGGGGGCGTCGTTGCGGCGCACGCGGCGGCGTTCGCGCTTGGGAGCGGCTGCAGCGGCGGCTGCTTCCTCTTCGCTGGCGGCGGCTGCGTTGTCGGCCTTCTCAGCCTTGCGCTCTTCGAGGCCTTCGGCCATAGCCTGGCATACGTAGTCGAGCACGATTTCGATCGACTTCGATGCGTCGTCGTTGGCGGGGATTACGTAGTCGATGTCGGCGGGGTCAGAGTTGGTGTCGACCATAGCGAACACGGGGATGCCCAGACGGTTGGCCTCAGCGACGGCGATGCGCTCCTTGAGCACGTCGACTACGAAGAGGGCCGAGGGGAGGCGGGTGAGGTCGGCGATAGAGCCGAGGGTCTTCTCAAGCTTGGCGCGCTGGCGGGTGATCTGCAGCTTCTCACGCTTTGAGAGGTTGTCGAATGTGCCATCCTTGCTCATCTTGTCGATGGCGGTCATCTTCTTGACGGCCTTGCGGATGGTGGGGAAGTTGGTGAGCATGCCGCCGGGCCAGCGCTCGATCACGTAGGGCATGCCGATGGCAGCGGCGTGGTCAGCGATTACCTGCTTGGCCTGCTTCTTGGTGGCAACGAAGAGCACCTTCTTGCCGGCCTTGGCGATTGCGCGCAGGGCGTTGGCGGCCTCTTCGAGCTTGGCCTGGGTCTTGTAAAGGTCGATTATGTGGATACCGTTGCGCTCCATGAAGATGTAGGGCGCCATGGCAGGGTTCCATTTTCTTTTGAGGTGGCCGAAATGGCATCCTGCCTCGAGGAGTTGGTCAAATGTGGGTTGAGCCATTATAATAAGGTGTTGTTTACGTTCTTTTTGTTAATACAACCGTGGGGTAGGGAACGTGTCCATCTCCGCGGTTTAGATGCTAAACACTGATTTTTCTCTCGACGAGAAGGGGGATGAAGAGATTAACGCTTAGAGAACTGGAAGCGCTTGCGAGCCTTGGGACGGCCGGGCTTCTTACGCTCGACGGCACGGGGGTCGCGGGTCATGAAGCCATGCTTGCGGAGCAGAGCCTTGTCGTCGTGGTTGATCTTCACCAGGGCGCGGGCGATGCCGAGACGGAGGGCCTCAGCCTGGCCCTTGAAGCCGCCGCCGTCGAGATTGACGAGGATGTCGTACTTCTCGGCTACCTCCAGGAGGTTGAGGGGCTGCTTAACGATGAATTGGAGGATCGAAGAGGGGAAGTACGTCTCAAGCGGGCGCTTGTTGATGGTGATGTTGCCATTGCCCTCGCGTACGATTACGCGGGCGACTGCGGCCTTGCGGCGGCCTACTGCATTTACTTGTTCCATACTTCGTTATTTCTTAAGCGTGTTAATTACCAGGGGCTTGGGGTTCTGGGCAGCATGGGGGTGCTCCGGTCCGTTGTAGACGTAGAGGTTGTTGATGAGCTTGCGGCCAAGGATGTTCTTGGGGAGCATGCCCTTAACGACCTTGATGAACAGGGGGTGCTTGCCAGCCTTGATGTGCTTGTTGAACGACTTCTCCATCAGGCGCTTGGGGGTGGTTTCGCGCTGGCCGCCGGGATAGCCGGTGAAGCTGAGGTAGACGCGGTCGGTCCACTTCTTGCCGGTGAGCTGCACCTTGTCGGCGTTGATGATGATTACGTTGTCGCCGCACTCGACGAAGGGCGAGTAGCTGGGCTTGTTCTTGCCACGGAGAATCTTGGCAACCTGGGCGCAGAGGCGGCCCAGCACCTGGTCGGTGGCGTCGATGACCACCCAGTCATGGGTGCACTCCTTGGCGTTGGGGTAGGTAGTCTTGTAGCTTAAAGTATCCACAGTAATTTGTTAATTAATAGATTAATACGTTGCGGCCATCGCGCCAGGCGGCTCGGCCAAAAGCCACACAAACGCATCCGACCGCTGGATCGGATATAATCGGACTGCAAAGTTACGATTTTTCCGCCTAATATCCTAACGTTTCGACAACTTTTTTCGCCGCGCCTTGCGACAAACCTCTATTCGAGGATTTCGACGTCGGAGTATGCCATGTGCTCGCCTTCGGCCACGCGGTCGGCTTGGATGAGCACGACCGATGCGTGTTGGGGCTCGAACTTGACGGTCTGCCAGATGGGGTTGTTGACGATGTTGGAAAACTCGCCCGAGGCCGCTTTTTCCCAATTGCTCCAGTCGGTGGTGACGTAGACAGAATAGTGGGTGACGACGCCCTCTTTTGACAGGGTGGGAGGCAGGTATCGTATGCCCGAGATGTTCTTTTCTCCGCCAAGCTCAATGACCATCTTCATGGGCGACATATAGAATATCCTCAGTGCCGAGCATTTCTTCTCGCCTGAGTCGGGGATGTCGGGCGTGAGCTCGGGGGCGTTGTACACGGAGAGGGTTGAAATCATGGGCGCGCACTTGCTGTCGGTGACGCGAAATCGTACCTTTTCGGCTGTCACCGTGGGGAAGCAAACGATGCGCTTGCGGCCGATGGTGGTAAGGCGGCCATCGGCGGTGAGCGCGTCTTTAAGAGGCACCCATTCGCCATCGCAATAAGCCTCTAATTCCCAAGCCTTGACGCGCTGGCCAAGGGGTATGTATTCCTGAGCCACGAAGCGGTTGAACGTCTTTGGCTCATCGAATGTGATTACCACTTCGCCTTGCGTGGTCCCGTCGGCGGGCGACCAGTATGTGGCCCTGTCGCCATCGTTGACTGCGGGGGCGCTGGCTGTGGCGCCGAGCGCAAGGTCGGTCTTGAACACCTCGTCGACCATGCGGGCGAAGGCTGCGCCGCGCACGCTGTCAGTGGGGTGTATGCGTCCGTTGGGCATTACGGGGAAGTTGAGGAGCAGCGTGGAGTTGCGCCCTACGGACTTGTAGTACGTATCCATCAGTTTGGATAGGCTCTTGACGTTTTCATCCTCAGTGGAGTGGTAGAACCATCCCGGGCGGATGCTGGTGTTTGTCTCGCCCGGTACCCAGGAATCGCCGTTTTCGAGGCCGAAATGGAGCATGCCCCAGTCGGTGTCGCCGTCTTTGTTGAGCAGGCTCCAATTGGTGGCGCCCACCTCGCCGGCCTCGGTGCCCACCCAGCGCAGGTCGCCTCGGTCGCTGCCGTCGTTCCATATCAGACAGTTAGGCTGGAGGCGGCGTATCATTTCGTATGTTTCGGGCCACTGGTAGTAAGTGGTGCGGTCGATTTTGCGCACCTCATTGGCTCCACCGTACCATCCGTCACCGCCGTTGGCCCCGTCAAACCATACCTCAAACACGTCGCCATAATTCGTTAGGAGTTCTTCGAGCTGGTTTCTGAAATAAGTGACATATTCATCGCGGCCGTACTCGGGGTGGTTGCGGTCCCAAGGTGAGAGATATACGGCAAACTTCATATCTGCCTCCTTGCAGGCCTCGGCGAGTTCCTTCACCACGTCGCCCTTGCCATCCTTCCACGGAGAGTTCTTTACCGAATATTCGGTATATGCCGAGGGCCACATGCAGAATCCGCAATGATGCTTGGCCGTGAAGATAATGCCCTTCATGCCACTGTCCTTGCAGACCTTGACCAACTGCGTGACGTCGAGGTCTGATGGGTTGAAGAGCTCGGGGCTCTCGTCGCCGTATCCCCATTCCTGATCGGTGTACGTATTGAGTGAATAATGGATGAAGGCATACGTCTCCATGTCCTGCCATTCCAACTGGTTTTCCGTAGGTGTCGGGCCGCATGGAGCCTGCGCCATTGCGCCAATACAGGCCATAGCGGCCGCAGCCAAGCCCAGCAAAAATCTATATCTCATAAGCATAAGTTAAAAGTGCAAGGCAAAGATAGCAATAAATCTCAATAAATGTATGTTGAGTATTGAGGGGAATACTGAAAAATGAGTATTTTTTAATGGA